>NZ_NASY01000023.1:0-51372 GCF_002075365.1 Anoxybacillus sp. UARK-01
CTTGGGAAACTGTTTGGATTTACTTCTGAGCGCGACGATTGTAACGGGAACGTTTGGGAAAGTCATCAACTGAAAACAAATTCCCAATCACAAAGCGATGCCACGCGCGCTCAGAAGTAAATCCAAACAGTTTCCCAAGGATATGAATAGCGATGATCACCTCATCTTTTGATTTCATCAAGTGGTGATTGTGACGTTGAAGATATGAATCCATAAGCAAAAGTTGAGTGGAAACAAAAGACAAAATCACCTCGTATTGTTTTTGAATGTTTGCTTGGTTTGTAGTAAAATGAAAGTGCTCTTGCATGGGGATTCTCCTTTCGAATGGTTGGTCGCACTTTCATTTTAAAGGAGGTCCACAAGCAAGGGCTCTTTTTTTGCTTATTCAAAATTATCTAGCACCACGGGTATAATTAATATTTATTAATACTTGAATAGGTAGGGTGTAGTAGGATAAACTCCATCATCCTTTTTTTTGAAACTGGAGGTCATTTCCCTATGATCGCACCTTTAGATCTTCATTTGTCTTATGGCGGTGTACCCTCCCAAGTCTCACGGAGTCCTTTTACTCCTACATTTCTTCATTCAACCTATCCATGAGGTGGAGGTCGGGTGTATGCTCCATAGCTAGCTCTATGCCTGTATGGTGTGATAACGACCGACTTCTCCGTGCTTCTGATGTCTATCTTCGATACGTCTTTTCAGTTTTAGCGACTACCCGCAATGTCTTTAATTGTGGAATATCTTGTATCATTTTTTCTTTATTGAATGGGATCGGTTAATGGATTAACACGCCGTGTGCGATAGTACTCATGTAAAGCTTTAAAGACTCTGTTTTTCGCTGTTAGGGGCATCGCCACCCGAAATAAGTGCTCGCAGTCATTTTCTCCTCCGTTTACTAATCGACTCTTTCCCACGATGTTTCCCCGATTCATTCTTTTTTAGGTTCAGCTCCGCGAGCTTAATGATTTGGCATAGATGCCGGTATTGGTGGAGGTCGCCCACCTCAGCGAAAAAACCAACTACCGTCATTTCTCCGATTCCTTTGATGTCGCACATCTCTTTGGCACCTGGAATCGTTAAAACCTTTCCCCTAACTACTTTCCATACTGTTTCATTATGAAAAAGCTAATCAAAACATGGAATTTGTTCTTTTTCTTTATAAGAACATGTGTTTTTAATGTCTAGAGAGTATATCCATCAACTTTTCCAGTGTTTTTTTCTACACTCAATTTTTGATCAATATAAAAACTTAACTTTTCAACAGTGTTATATTTAAATAAGTCAACAAGAGTTACTGTATCAGGATATATTTGATTAATTAAATAAAATACTTGTGAACACTTTAATGAGTCTCCTCCAATTTCAAAAAAGACATCTTGGACACTTATCATTTCAACCCCCAACACACGTTTCCAGATTTCTGCAATTTGTTTTTCTGTTTCAGTTTTTGGTAGTACATAGTGTACTTTTTCGTTCTTCTTTCCTGTTTGTGTAATTTGTTGACTACGTTCAATATAATCCTTTAAACTACCACCAGGATTATCAACCCATATATAACGTGAAGGTAAAATACCACCAGGTAGCTGATTAGATAGATATCCACTTATTAATTGATTTGATCGTAACTTATCCGGCATACATACTAAATATGCTATAATATCTTCTTTGCCATCAGATTTATTTTCAGTTACAACTAGGGCATCTTGAACAATTGGGTGACTTTTTAGAACTTCTTCTATCCTTAATAAATTATCATTAGAATTTTCAATACAATTTTCTTTTAATGACTTAATTTCATCCAAACATATCACCTTTCCTAATTAAACATCGATTTTATTGTTATTTCTGTTTAATTCCTATTCAGATTATTTAATTCACAAATTGTTTTAAGCTATTTCGAAAAAAGGAAATTTTTACCATAGGGTCTTCTAGGATTTTGTCAAAAACATCCAAATAATTAAATATAAGTTGGTTTATATCTTCCTCTCTAAATAAATCTGTACAAAACTCTATTCTACCCGAGATGATTTCTGAATCATCAAAAATTTCTGCAACTATATCATATTGAATAGATGTTAAATTAATAGGCATTACTTCTAATGTTAAATTATTTGAAATTTCAACTTTGCTTTTTGAGTAATGATATGTTAAGAATATTTGACATAATGGTGGTCTACTTGGATCTCTATGGGTTTTTATTGTATTTATAATTATTTCAAAAGGAACATCCTGATGAGAAAATGCTTCTAATATTGTTCTTTTAGAATCTTTTAATAATTCCAAAAAGGACCATTCCTCATCCAGCTTTGTCCTTATTGGGAGAGTATTTACAAAAAGACCAACTAGATCCTCGGTGTTATCGGTTCTTCCAGAAGCACTAGTACCAACTATAATGTCTTTCTGGCCAGTATAACTATAAAGCAGTAAATTCCATGCTGTCATGAACAACATGTACGGAGTAACTCCCTCTTTTTGTGCAAGTTCTCGTAACATTTGGCTTTTTTCTCTAGAAATTTGAAAGTTGATGTATTTTCCATTGAAGCTTTGTACTTCTGGTCTAGGCTTTTCTATAGGTAATTTTATATATTGAGGTGCACCTTTCAACTTGTTCTTCCAATATAGTAATCGATTTTGAAACTCATCAGTATTAATATATTGGCTTTGCCAATGAGCAAAATCTGAATATTGAATTTTTAGTTCTGGTAAATTACAAGGATTTTTATTAACCATACTATTATAGATAGTGAAAGTCTCGTTTAATAAATTCTTAAATGATATAGCGTCTCCAATTATGTGATGAAGTGTAAAAATTAATATATGTTCTTCTTTACTTTTTCTTAAAAGCTTTATTCTAAAAATTGGGCCTTTTTCCAAGTCGAACGGCTTTTGCCCTTCTAATTGTATTTTTTGATATACAAATTCATCATTGACGTCATCAATTAATTCTACTTCCAAGTTAAATTCAGGTTCTTTTAATTTTTGTATTGGCAAACCATATTGATTAATAAAGACTGATCTTAATGTTTCATGCCGCTGAATAATTTTGTTTATACTCTTTTCTAAAATACGAATATCTAATTTACCAATTACTTTAATTGGTAGTGACATATTGTAAACATTTGTATCTTTGTGGAGTTGTTCTTGAATCCAAATTCCTTTTTGTGCATATGACATTGGGTAACTTGCCTTATCTGGTCGCTCATGAATAATCATTTGTCTAAAATCTTTTCCAGTTAACTTATGCGAGTTGTAATTGATTAATTTCTCAATTGTCGGATGTGAGAAAACTGTCTGTATTGAAACATCAATTCCTAAATTTTTACGCATTTTCGATACCAATTTCGCCGCTAGTAGTGAATGCCCGCCTACTTCAAAAAAATTATCGGTTATCCCGATTTTATCTGTTTCCAGTAACTCCTCCCATATTTTTACCATTTCCCTTTCAAGTACAGTCTTAGGTTTAACATAAATCTTATCTGCAGGCTGATGAAGTGTAGATGGACTTGGGAGTGCTGAACGATTTACTTTTCCGTTTGGAGTCAACGGAATATTCTCCATTTCAATGAAGTGTGTTGGAATCATATAATCGGGTAAACGCTTTTTAAGATATTTGCGAACATCGTATTGAAAATTAGCATCTTTATTAAATAACGAAACATAAGCTACTAAAGACTGATTTCCATTGGGTGTTTTATGTATTATGACTGCTAATTCTCTTACATTATTGTGTTGTCTTATTATAGACTCAATTTCACCTAATTCTACTCGAAATCCCCTTATTTTTACCTGATCATCTTTCCTACCAATATACTCAATATTTCCATCAGGGAGATAACGAGCTATATCTCCAGTTCTGTATAATCTATTTCCCTTACTAATTTCAGGTATCTCTAAAAATTTATCAGCTGTAAGCTCAGGGTTGTTAAAATACCCTCTAGCTACACTTTCTCCACCAATAAAAATTTCACCAGGTACACCTATTGATACAGGCTGATAGTATTCGTCTAAAATATATATTTGGGTATTACTTATCGGTTTCCCAATTGGTACTGTATCAGTACTAAATTTTTGGTTAATGTTTTTCAGAACAAAATCTATTGTTCCAATAGTAGCTTCAGTGGGTCCATATTCATTTATAATGACACATGAATGTTCATAATTATAAATTCTTTCTATTAAGTCAAAATGTAATGATTCACCACCTACTATTAAAAACCGTTTAGGCAGAATATATTTACCATCTTCATTAGATAATAATAACGATAAATGAGATGGAACAACCTTTAGGCAATCAATGCTATGGAGTTTAAAATATTCTGCCAATTTGCTAGTGTCTAATATTCTTTCTTGAGAAATGACATGTAAGTGCCCGCCTGTACATAATGAAAGAAAAATCGGGGTATTCCCTAAATCTGCAGCTAATGTTGATACAGTTGCATAACTAAGTCTTGGAGTTTCATTTAAATTTAGCTTAATAATCCGATCATAAACATAGTTTAGTAGCTGCTTATGTTCCACACATACACCTTTTGGTGTACCTGTAGAACCAGATGTATAAATCGTATATACTAGGTTACCAGAGTTACAATTAATTTCTAAATCCTTTTCACTCTCATTAGAAATACTATCTTTATTTTTATCCATTAGTATAATTTTATTTTTAGGTAACATAAATTTTTCTAAATATTTTTCTTGGGTTAAAACAATAGAAACTTTTGCATCTTTCACAACAAAGTTTAGTCTATCTGGTGGATGTTCAGGCTCCAGTGGGACATATGCCCCTCCAGCTTTTAATACTCCCAAAAGAGCAATTATCATGTCTAATGATCTTTCTAAGCAAATACCAACTAAACTTTCTTTGTGAAGTCCGTTTTTTAAAAGGTAGTTAGCTAACTGATTTGCACTAAAGTTTAACTCTTGATACGTTATCGATTGATTTTCATATGTAACAGCAATTTTGTTAGGGTTTAATTTCACTTGCTCTTCAAAAAGATGGTGTATACACTTTTCCTTTGAAAATTCTTTTTTAGTTCTATTCCATGTAACTAACAATTCCTTTTTTTCTTCATGTGTTAGAATAGATAAATAAGACACTTTTTTATCTGGATTATCAACAATATTTTCCAGTAAGGTAATAAAGTGACGTGTCCATCTTTCAATTGTAGATGATTTAAATAATTCATTATTATACTCAAAAACACATTCCATTCCGTTTTTCGATTCTGTTACTTCCAGAGTTAAATCGTACTTACATGTACCATTATAATTTCTAGATGTTTCTATTGTTAAATTATGCAAATTCAGTTTCTGCTTAGGAGTGTTTTGAAAAACAAACATTACTTGAAAGATTGGTGAGTAACTATTGTTCCTTTTAAAATTAACTTTTTGTAGTATTTTTTCAAAGGGTACTTCTTGATTACTTAATGCACTTGTTGTGTTCTTTTTTGTTAGATTTAATAATTCACGAAATGTTGGATTACCCGACAAATCTGTACGAAGGACCAAATTATTAACAAAACATCCTATCAATTGCTCAACTTCTTCCGTATTTCTATTCGCAATTGGAGACCCTACTATTATGTCTTTTTGCCCTGATAAGCGATAAAGTAAAATTTTAAAAGCTGAAAGGAGTGTCATATAAATAGTTGAACCTTCTTTGAAGCTAATTTTTTTTAATGATTCCGACAATTCTAATGGGATTTCAAACTTAAATAACGCGCCTTTATAACTTTGTTGGAGTGGTCTAGGCATATCTGTGGGTAGTTCTAATATTGGCAATTCCCCCCCAAGATAATCAGACCAAAACTCCAGTTTACTTTTCATTTGATCGGACTTTAATAAATCTCTTTCCCAAACACTATAGTCTCCATATTGAATAGATAAATCTGAAAGATTATCAGTTGTACCGGAGTATAACGAGTTGTATATAACCGACATTTCTTCCATAAGTAACCCTAGAGACCAACCATCTGCAATAATATGATGTAAAGTAATGAATAATTTAAATTTTTCTGGAGCAACTTGAACTAATAACACTTTAATTAAATTAGAATTAGGGTCATTTAAATTAAACTGATGGTTGGCTTCTTTTTCTGCGAGAAGTGAACATTCTCTTTCTATAGATTCCTTTGTTAGATGTTGTAAATCTACATATTCAATTTCTATTTCTTGACTAGGCTTAACGATTTGCAATAATTCACCGTCATCCATTTCAAAATAGGTTCTTAATATTTCATGTCGTTCAACAATCCTATTTAAGCTTTTCGTTAAAATTTTAATATCTAAATTACCAGTGACATCAATACAAGAGGAAATATTATAGACAGATTTATTTTCTAGGATTTTATCTATTAACCACAATCTTTGTTGGGAAAAAGAAGCTGGAAAAACATACTCATGGCTACTTAAATGCTCATTAATATTTTCTCTACTCATTTTTTCACCTCATTTCGACGGATACGAGAAGATCGGTCTACCTTTTTTATTTTCCTTTCTATTTGAAAAGTGCCCTTTTTACTATCTACCAATTTAGCTAACTTTCTAATATTTGAGTTTTCTAACAATTCTTTAAGTGAAATTTCCAAGCCAAAATGATTTTTAATTCTTAAAAGGATTCTAGTAGCTAAAAGAGAATGACCACCTAAATCAAAAAAATCAACAGTTACCCCTATATTTTTTATCCCTAGCACCTCACACCAAATTGATGTGATTTTCTTTTCTGTATCTGTTATAGGTGTTATGAATTTTGTTTCTAATTCTACAAAATTAGTATTATACTGTAATTGTTTTCTATCCACCTTCCCATTTATTGTCAATGGAATCTCTTTTAAAAAAACAAACTTCGTAGGTATCATATAATCTGGTAAATATACTCTTAAGTAATCTATTATTTTAGAAATGTCTATTTCTTTAGAATCTTTTGTTACTAAATATGCCACTAAAAAAGTTTCTTCTTGTATAGAATGGCTTAGAACTACTACCTCCATTATTCCATTAAATAATGATAATCGTGACTCAATCTCTCCTAATTCAATTCTGTGCCCTCTGATTTTTACTTGATGATCTATTCGTCCCAAGTATTCTACATTACCATCAGGCAGCCACATTGCTAAATCTCCAGTTTTATACATTCGATTGTTTGGTAAAAAAGGGTTTGGGATAAACTTCTCTTCTGTTAGCTTTTGATTATTCATGTAACCCCTTGCTAAACACTTACCAGAAATACACAATTCCCCTGGAACACCAATAGGTTTTAGGTTGTTATGTGTGTCAATAATATAAAAGTGAACATTTTGAATTGGCTTTCCAATAGGTACGGTACTTAACTCAGTATTCGTAGGGCAATGAAAAGAAGATACCTCAATTGTTGCCTCGGTAGGACCATATAGATTAACTAAGTTAATTTTTAAATGTTTATTTACTAACTTATTAAAACGACTAACATGTTTAGGTTGTAAAGCCTCGCCACTACAGAAAACAAACTTTAAGCTTTGTAAATGAGATAGTAGTGTTGAATCTATCAATACATCCAAAAAGCTACTCAACATAGATGGAACAAAGTGAATAATTGTTATTTTCTCTTCAGCAATTTTTTCAATTATTCTCCTAGGATCCCTTTCATCACCGTGACCTAAAAGGCATACTCGAGCACCTATAAACATTCCAATGAACAGTTCCCATACTGATACATCAAATACATATGGAGTTTTTTGTAATATTGTTTCATTTTCGGTAAATTGATATTGCTCGACCATCCATTCCATTCGATTAATAACTGAATGATGTTCAATCATTACACCCTTAGGATTACCTGTTGATCCAGATGTATAAATCACATACGCGAGACTTTTCTCACTATGAATTGGTTCTGGATTTTCATGATTTACATTTTCAAATGATAAAATGTCTATAGGCCATACTTCTCCAGTGAAAAAGTCTAACCGCTCTTTATAATTTTTATGAGTCAGTACAATTTTTACTTTACTATCTTTTAAAATATAATCGATACGGTTTTTGGGATAATCAGTCATTATTGGTAGATAAGCTCCACCTGCTTTTAATATTCCAAATATACCTATTATCATATCAAGGGAACGTTCCATAAAAATTCCTACAACACTATCTTCTCCAACACCTTTGGTCCTTAGTAAATTGGCAAGTTGATTTGCTTTAATATTTAACTCTTTATAAGTCAATGATGTATCATTAAATGTATATGCAATTTTGTTTGGTGTTCTTTTCACTTGTTCTTCAAAAATATGGGTCAAAGTCTTTCCTCTAATTAAAGATACACTTGTCTGGTTAAAATCATATAATATCTTACTTTGTTCTTCTTTTGGTAAAATATTATATTCATCAAAATTTTTAAAAGGGTTTCTTAAAATATCACATATAAGTGTATACAAACGTCTATAGTGATTATCAATTTCATTTCTTGAAAAATATTCTGTCCAAAAATCTAAATCTATTGAAATTTGGCCTCTTTCTTCTCTATCATTTATGTGGATGATAAATGGATATTCTTGATATCCATTAAAATACCACCTAGTTTTGAAGTCATTCTCATTATTAATAAATTTTGAATTTTGATATGAATAAAGAATTTTAAAATAGTTTTGAATAGATGTTTTATGTTTATCTCTAATATCTTGGGCAAAAAAGTTAAATGGATATCTTTGATGCTTGAAGGTCGACAGTTGCTCCCTTTCAACTTCTTTAATGAACTTCGAAAAGTTGCAATCATGTGGAACATGTACCCTAAATGGTAATGTACTAATAAACATTCCCAATAAGTTCTTTTCTTTAGAAGAAGTCCTATTATGTACACTAGTTAATAAAGAGATATCATTTACTTCTGTAATTCTTTGAAGATAAAGGGTTAAAACAGATAAGAAAAATGTGTTTGTAGATATGTTTTCTTTTTTACAATAATCTTGAATCTCATTTGTCAAGCTATTTTCAATTGTATATGATAATCGCTCGGCTCTTAAACTTGATACAGGTTTTGTTTGATAAGTTAATGTGGTAGGTTTCTCAGGCAATTCACTGAACTTATTTGACCAATACTCTTTATCTTTAAAAAACCTTTTAGAGGAGAAATACATTAACTCTTTCTCAACAAAGTCTTTGTATGAATTTACACAATCGTTAGATACTTCCTTTCCTTGTAGTAAATAAAAATAGTTTTTCAATATTAAATCTCCAATGAGAGTCATAGTCCACGCATCCGATATCAGGTGGTGCATTTTGACATAGAACCCTGTCTCGTAATTTCCTAGCGTAAATATTACAGCTTCAATAAGAGCATTATCAAAAATATCAAAAGGTATCTTAGTTTGTTCATTTGCCCATTTATCTAATTGCTCTTCATTTATGAAATGATAAGTGGGGACTTCAATATTTTTGTAATCATATATATATTGCACAGGTCTTCCATTCTTTTCTGTAATCCGAAGACGTAATGTGTCATGGTTTTGAAAAAGAAGTTGAACAGATTGTTCTAACAACTTCAGATCCAAATTCCTTTTTATTCTCATTGATCCTGCAATAACTCCTATAGAAGTATTAGGATACAATTTTTCAGAATACCATATCCTCATCTGAGGTTGAGATAGAGGAAAATAGTTATTAGCTTCCATAATTTCACCACTCTCAATATATTCTGTTTTTTTAGTTATCTCTATTACTTTTTAAATAACTATTATTAATAAACCCTTAGTTTTATTGATTCAAAGCTCTAACAGTTAATTAATTTTAGGATTGTAAATGGAAGAAGTTTATTTATTAAGAACGTTTTGCAAAAAGCATGATGAATACATAAATGCACCAGCTTAAAAGTCATACACAGTGACAAAAAACACAATTCGAGACGGCAGACATTTTTTATCTCCCATCTAACTAAAGAACATGAATTCATAGGTGATATTCTTTTGAACACATTGTTTAAATATATGGATCAGCTTTCCACCTATATGACAGGAAGATCACCCATACCGAAAAAACACTGCACAAATTTTAGACTTTCCAACAATTCTCATATATCAATTTTTTCCTGAATTAGTAAATATTTTCAATAACAAAGTTTTTGGGTTTCACACCCAACTGGTGACCGATTTAGGAATTCAGCAGCCTCCCATTGCTTTATTGAAAGTACAACATCGATCAGAAAAATATACCTTTTATCTCAATACTTTTAGACCACATTTTCTGTCAATATAAAATTTTAAATCAATTCACACAACATATTTTTACTATTTTTTTTTATTTTTGTCAATTTGTTTTTTAAAAAGAAAATAACTACCCGTAGTGCTAGATAAAATCAGACAAGCATAAAAATAGCCCTTGCATGAGGATCTCCTTAAAATGAAAGTGCGACCAAACATTGAAAAGGAGAATTCACATGCAAGAGCACTTTCATTTTACAACAGATCGAGCCAAACTTCAAAAACAATATGAAGCGATTTTGTTCTTTGTATCGACTCAACTATCGATTATCCAGATCCATCTTCAACGTCGAAATCGTCATTTGTTGAAACAGAAAGACGAAGTCATCATCACCATCCATGTCTTTGGAAAGTTGTTGGGCTTCACTTCCGAACGGGCTTGGCACTGGCTTGTGATCGGGAATTTGTTTTCCAAGGACTTGTTCCATGAACATTCTCGATACAACCGTCGCTGCCGAGCGCTTCGCTTTGCGATCAAGTGGATTCGGCACCAACTGGCCAAACGTGGACAACACCATGCGTATGCGGTCGTGGACAGTTTGCCGGTCGAACTGTGTCATTCCGCTCGAATGTATCGCGTCAAACGATTCCTTGGAATGGTCGATATGGGCGATTGTGCTTCCAAAAGGATCACGTTCTATGGGTGGAAACTTCACCTGCAGGTTACCGACCAAGGGCTTCCGATGGGATAGGTTGTCACCGAAGCGTCTTGTCATGACCGGATGGCCGCGGAAACCGTCATAACGCAAATTCCACATCCGTATAACCTAGGTGACAAAGGATATATCAGCCAAAAGCTGCAAAAGAAGCTGTACGAAGAGCACCGAATCGCTTTTTGGACGCCCGTTCGAAAAAATCAGCGAATTCGCCAATCGGACGTATGGAAACAGTGGATAAAACGAAAACGCAAAGTGATTGAAACCGTGTTTTCGATTTTAGTCGATTTGTATCGGATCATCGAGATTCGAGCGAGCTCGGTTTCTGGATTTGAAACGGCACTGGATGGTACTCGCTTGTTGTTCTTAGGCTAGTTGAGTGTTAAAGCTCAACTAGCACCACGGATAAATAATTATTAAATATTAAATTTTATGGCTATTAATCACAAAATGTACTTTACAAACAGCTGTTTTTTTGATCAAGAATAAACATCCATGAGTAAATTTTACTCCCCACCCATGCATGAAAATCAAGCCTTCCTTCCCATAATGAATATTAACGCAAACCGTTTTGAAAGACGTTCTTTTTTATGGTGGTTCGACCCTGTAGAATAAACTGTTTGAGTCCATTTGGTGCTCCACCCATTGTGAGCCCTTTTCCTATGGAAAAGGTGACTACGAACAGAAAAATGCCTAACACACAAATGGACTCTCTGTTTGCGAATTCATCCATGAAAGGAGTAAGGATGATGGATGTTCTTTATCATCGTTGCGCGGGCTTAGATGTCCACGCGAAAACCATTGTCGTTTATGCACTAGTTGGGGAGGAAGAGCACATTCAGAAAGAAATCGAACCCTTCCCTACCTTCACGAAAGATTTGTTTCGCCTTCTGAAATGGCTAGAGGATCGTAGGATTACTCACATTGCGATGGAGAGCACAGGTGTGTATTGGAAACCGGTCTTTAACATTTTAGAGGGCTACTTTGACATTACCCTTGCCAACGCGCAACGAATCAAAAATGTACCGGGGAGAAAAACCGATGTATCGGATGCCGAATGGATGGCCAAGTTGTTACGCCATGGATTGATTGAAAAGAGTTTTGTGCCACCTGCGGATATTCGTGAGTTGCAGGATTTGACCCGTTTGCGCAAAAAGTGGATGGGGCAATTGACTGCAGAGAAGAACCGAATTCACAAAGTATTGGAATGTTCCAATATCAAGCTTAGCGCCGTGATTTCCGATATCTTTGGAGCATCTGGCCGGAAATTGCTCAATCGTTTAATGAAACAAGGGTATATCGAAGAGTGGGAAATCGACGCTTGCATTCACGAAAGGATGAAAGAAAAAAAGGCACAAATTCAGGAATCGCTCTTTGGTACATTAACGGAGCATCAATTGTTCATGATTCGGCAATCGTGGAAGCACATCGAGTATTTGGAAAGCTTGATTCAGGAGATGGACCATCGAATCGACCAACTCTTACAAACGTATCAGCAGGAGTTGGAACTTCTGATGACGATCCTAGGAGTCAAAAAAGAAACTGCCGCCGTCATCATCGCGGAAATTGGAGTGGATATGGGACAATTTCCGACTTCCCAGCACCTCGCCTCATGGGCAGGGGTCGCTCCGGGCAATCACGAAAGTGCCGGAAAACGAAAAAGCACGCGAACAACCAAAGGGAATCCTCATATCAAATCGGCTTTATGCGAGGCAGCATGGGCGTTATCACGATGTAAGAATCAGCGTTTGGCGGCAAAGTTTTGGTCATTGAAATCACGGAGAGGAACGAAAAAAGCACTCGTTGCGATCGCGCACCGAGTACTTATCATTGTGTACTGCATGCTTTCTCGAAAAGAACCGTTTCGAGAACAGCCAACTCATTAGTATAACCAAAAAGAATAAGAACTATACGAGATACCTAAAAATAAGGTAGCTCTGCTTTCTTATTGCCTTTTTTGGTCATTAACAGGGTGTCCCATTTGATCGAGGAATATACCACTTCGGCCATGGTTCGTTGATTTTCACAGAAAAAGAGAGCACTTCGTAAATGCTTTTTTATTTATATGAAATTCTTTACCCCAACATTTAGTATAGAACCAAAGTTTTTTGATACGGTTTCTTAGAAGAGATTACGGCACTAGAAGTGGATGGGCAAGCCTCATCTCATGTAAAAAGAAAAGCCCTGCAGAGATTTCTCTCCACAGAGCTTCTCGATAGATTTGTGTATTAGTCTTTATTAGTAACCGTAATATCTAGTGATTTAGCTACACCATCAAAGTTGACTACTAGACGCAATTTCGCACCATCAGCTGTAATTCCTAAATCGTCATCTGCATCAGTATAAATTAAATCTCCAGTTAAACCACTGTTATCTTCTACTGTGATAGTATCAGAAGCTGCACCAGTCACACCAGACAATGCAATAATTGATAAAGCAGGGTCAATTTCAGCTTTCGTATCTGCTAAAGTATATCCACCAAATTGGTCTTGAGCCCATACGAATACTTTACCAAAACCTGTAGCAGCTTTTAAGGTAGCTTTGTCAGTAACAGTTAAAGATGTAACATCTTTCGCATCAGTAGCGCCTACTGCTTTATTTTTGAATGCAATTGAAGTTACTTTAAGGTCATCTTTAGAAATTGTTACTTCTTGAGTTAATGTTTTAACTCCGTCTTCAGCGTTATAAACAACAGAGATTGTTGTCTTCTTATCTTCAGTGATACCGCTATTTTTACCAGCTACGTACCACTTGCCATCTACATTAGCTACAATGCTATCAGTAGTATTGCTTGTAATAACGTCTAAGATTTGGTCAGATGGAATTACAACAGTATTACCGTTTGCATCTTTTGCAGTTAATTTAATTTCTTTAGCATATCCTGCAGCTACATCGGCAGCTGTTATGTTAGTTGCAGTACTATCGATTGCAGAACCACCTTTATAGATTGTACCAATAGGTTCAATAGCATAAGTCAACTTAGAACCATTGTTATCTACAACAGAAATTGGTAATTCCTTAGTTGCAATAACCTCTGAGCCTTTCATCAACTTAGCTACAAGAGTCGCAGAACCAGCTTTAGCAGCCGTTACTACCACTGAAGGTGCAGTTTCATCAGTATCAATTGCATTATCAACTGTGATGAAGTCAGCGTTGTCTTTTACTTCATACTTAACTTCATAGCTGCCAGAATTAGTAGTTACTTTATTACCGTATTGGTCCTTAACAACGTATTTTACCGTTGTAGTAGCACCTTTTGCTAAGCTTGTAGCATGTTTGCTATTTGTATCGATTTCAATAGTTGATGGAACAGCTGGTTCACCAATTGTTACGTTTAGACGAGCTGTTTCACCAGTAGCATTTACAGTAACAGTGATTGTTGCTTTTTGACCTTTAGTCGCCCCAACAGCTGGTGTAACTACTAATTTACCATAGTCTTCACTTGACGGTGTGTTGTTGATTGTTGCTGTAGCAACTGCAGAGTTAGAAGTTGAGATTGTAAATGCTGAACCAGATGCATAGTTTTTAGGCTCAATTTTGTTACCATATTTATCAGTAACTGTTAAGCCCACAGCAACTGCAGAACCACCTTGGGCAATGTCAAGAGCAGATTTCTCTAACGAAACACTATTGATTACGCCAGTTTGCTGCTTAACCTCTAATGGTAAACGGTAAACATCACCTGTTACTTTATTTACGAATGTTAAAGTGACATTACCGTATCCTAAGAATTTAGCAATCTTTACTTTTGTAACCTCAGGTGTACCTTCTTTTACAAATGTAACATCAGAAGGATTTACAATTGTTTCATCAGAAGACACTACAATAATATTACCAGAAGGTGATTTGTCTAACTCTAACTTGTTGCCGTATTGGTCAGTTGCTGTATAAGGAACTTTTACATCAGTTAAATCCTGAGTTAACATTGTTTTTCCAGTAGGTAACTGAACGTCACCAAATGTTACATTATTTAACTGAGCACCAGCAACTACTTTTAGCTCTTTTGTAGCAGTTAAACCAGTTGGATTGTGTAAGAATGATACTTTCACAATGTCTCCAACTTTAAAGTCGTCTGCATTTGCAGCTGTATTAACTACGAATGATTTTAATATTGAATCATAAGTTACTGTTACTGTTTTACCTTGAGTTACGTTATAACCAGTAACTGTGAACTCAGTATCTTTTACAGATAATGCTTCGCCGTATTGGTCTTTTAACTCAATACCTACTTTAGCTGTAGTTGTAGCATCAAGTAAGTTTTCGTTTGTGATTGTTAATGTAGATGCTTTTTGCGCTTCAACTACTACAGTCTTAGTTACATCCTCACCAAGACCTTTTACTGTTACCTCATATGTTCCTGGTTCAATTGCTAAGTTGCTTGTACGAACTAATTTAGCAACTTTTCCATCATAGCTGTCTAATTTGAATAATGCAGTATTGCCATTGAATTTAACTTCAAAAGTAACCTTAGCTTTTTCTTCAGTAGTTAATTCTTTAGAGAATGTTACCGCTAAAGTCTTAGCGTTAATCGCACTTATCAAACAACCCCTCTTTCCCATCCCTCCAGCGGTTTAAAGTCAAGTCATATCAAGGTTTTCCGGCAGGAGGTGAATGATGATGTTGCTATTTTGCTCGTATCTTCTGGCGATCTTATCTTGATCGTAGGGCATCTTGTTGAACAGATAGCTGCATATGATGGAATGAATACAACTGAATACACAGGGAGGAACGGAATATAGCCCATTTTGCGTCAAAAGACGATGCGGCCGGAAGCGGCTTGTTTTATACGTTGGTGTGAAATTGGCTGATAAAGTAGTCCAATGCTAAGCACATGACTTGGGTTTGGGTCAGGTTGGTTTGTTCTCTGAACGTTTGGAGCTTCTCGTATAATTCAATCGGCAACCTCACGGAAGTGGTATAGGAAGCCTTTTTTGTATAGGCAAATTCCTGCGCTTTTTGCCAAAGGTTGTACGATGGCTGGGTATTCGGACGCGGGAACGGTTCTTGATTCTCAATGAAATCAAGGAGCTTGTTGGATTGCTGGAGAAGGCGAATGACTTCGGCGTTTTCCAGTAAATCCAGCGGGTTGAATGCTTCCGGGCCGGAAGTGTCCATCGCTTGCTCTGTTTTGGGAGAAGGGGGATGGTCGGGAATATAGTTATGCAGATGAGCATCCCAGCGATAG
The DNA here is from genome assembly GCF_002075365.1 of Anoxybacillus sp. UARK-01. Classification (NCBI taxonomy): domain Bacteria; kingdom Bacillati; phylum Bacillota; class Bacilli; order Caryophanales; family Anoxybacillaceae; genus Anoxybacillus; species Anoxybacillus sp. UARK-01. The sequence continues at coordinate 16,068 of NZ_NASY01000023.1, forward strand.
TTCATTTTGGTCATAAACCGCGACAGGCTTCGCGGGTTGGAGTAGCCGACTTCCATCGCGATTTCTTTGGCTTCTTTTTTCTCTGCATACATGGCGATGATTTTTTTGATTTTCTCTTCTTTTTTTGTCATCTTCCTCATCCTCCATTACAATTTTTCCACCGCCTCTTGCAGCTCTTCGCTCAACAGATGCAAATAGATTTCTGTCGTTCGCAAGGAGCTGTGGCCAAGCAATTGCTGGATTTTATATAAATCAATTCCCTTGCGAAGCAGATTTGTCGCAAAGCTATGCCGGAACGTATGGCAGGTCACCTGCTTATCCCAGCCGATCTCGGCGACGAGTTCATGGATTAAATACCGCGCATAAGAGGAGGAGAGCCTGCCTGTTTTTTTGGTGCTAAATAGAAAGGGGCTGTCGCTTCCTCTGAGATGGCGAATATAAAACGATAGCTCTTTTTTTAGTTTCGGATGCAACGGGCACATTCGCTCCCTTCGGCCTTTACCAAATAGTGTGATTTGATTTTTTTCAAAATGGATGTCAGATAGCTGCAGGCGGCATAACTCGCTAATGCGGGCTCCCGTATAATACAAGGTGTAAATTAATGTTTTCGTCAGGCCATGAGCGTGCTGGAATAATTCTTCGATTTCCGTCTCCGTTAATGGCTGTCTTTCTTGGCGAATGGATGGGAATGGCGCGACTTTTTCACATGGATTCGCCGTGATGTTTCCTTCGCGTATTAAGTATTTCATAAATGAGCTGAGAGAATACAAATGTCGCTTTCGGCTGGCGTCGGCAAAATTTCGTTGTTCTTTTAAATAGTACAAATAACGTTCAATCATTTTATGATCGATGGGCTCAATCGTGGGAATGCAATCATATTCGTCAGCCATCCAATCGTTAAAGCTGCATAGATCTTTTTCATATCCCTTGATCGTTTCCTGACTTCTATTGAGCATGGGGAGATAATGATGAATAAATTCGTGAATATGCTTTAATAACAAATGGTCTCCTCCTCTATGCTGACAATCTTGACTGTTCCACCTTTGCATGTGCGCCATGGATTCATTTGCGTGTTGGAAAATGATAAGTGGAAAAGGGGCCGTGATAATTCTTTCTTCTCTGGACTCTGTCAATGGCTCGCTTCGTAAACGCTGCCATTGTTTTCTTTTGGGACTATCGTCTTTCTCCTAGGTGCTAGCTAGAGCTGTGTGCGCCTTCATGATGAGGAAGCGAGCTTTTGTTGGCTATGGGATTTCTCTTGGGTTATGCATAAAATTATGAAGGGATCGTGACGCTTTCGGTTTTGCGCGACAATAAAAAAGCGGGTTTGGTTTCTTAAGGGATGGTGAGTGAGACGCGGTGTTTCACGTAAAGATGATGCCTCTCTTGCGTCCAAGAATGATTGAAGTGCTAAGCTCTCATGCCGCTTTTTCAGTGTTGACCCAATGGCTCTTGTCCTGATTATGGCTATTCACAGGCTAAGAGTGTAGAGTTATTATAACAAATTTTTAATGCTGATGCTTGATAGAGGCATCTCAAAGGCGCAAATGTTGTTCCTTTGTTTCGTTTTACCTATATAGAAAATTGCGAGGGGCAGAGGAACTGAAGATGGTTTCTCTGTCTTTTTATATTGGAATATGAGTCTGGCATTTTGTGGAATTTGTCGAAGAATAAGTAATTGTCTGTGAATAAAGAAAGGGGTACAATAGACATACAGAACTAACGTTTGGTTTTAGGGGAATAATGAATGGGCATTTCAAATTTTATTGGGGAACAGCGGTTGTTTGTAGAGGGTTATTAACACAACACTCAATCAGTAATGATTGGCATGATCGAAAGGAACTATTAGATCATTTGAGCTATCTGTCTATATGAAAATAAAGAAAGGAATAGGGGGATTATGAAGGATGGAGAGTATAGACAGAGTGTCGCGGTTGGGGGCGACACTCACTTTATTTGGAAGTGTAGTCTGGATTACATTAAAAACCTCTTTTACGATATGGTTTCAAACCTTTACTAGTTTTGTCTATTTGAAGATTATTTTCGGAATCGAACATTGGCTTACTTTGATTTTATTGGTAAGTGCTGTGATTCTTTCTTTTAGGGTTATAAGTTACGTTTGGCTGGAATTAATAACTTTTAAAGTTTTTAATGATCCAGAGGATGGAAAAGAAGCTATAAAACGTGCTAATAAAGCTTTTGATGCTATCTAGTGTTCTCTGGTGGAATCACTAAGAATAACGATCATTTTAAAAATGATATCAAATCATACATCTTGCTTGACATGCATTCAGCACGATTATATAATGATATCATCAACGAATCATATTAAAGGTGGCAGTAATGAAAGAATATAGTGGTCGAATCTTACTAAGAATGTCTCCCCAATTACATCAAGAAGTTGCACAATTAGCTTCGTCCTATAGTCAGTCGCTGAATGAATTTCTTATTCAAACTATTGAGGAAAGGGTTGAGAAAGAAATGAAAACGAATGTGTCTTTTTCGCGTGTGAACATTGATGAGTTGAAGGTGAAAGAAGTAAGGGAGGCGGTGATTGTCACTCAACACCCATGGTTTATGGAGTTGCTTCATAAGCACAACGTTTACTTCTTTAATCCTTCCCTTGGAAGAGTGACACCGATGCAGTATTTGCTTTTTTATGAAACGACGAAGCAAGAAAGTGATGGAACAAAAAACGAGCATCCGCGTCATATCGCTTATTATGGAAAAGTAAAGGAAATCATTTATGACATTCAGCCAGGCGACTACATGCATATTCCTGAACTACAACCTTTAATGAACGATCCGAAGTTTTGGGATGAAATTCGCACGTGGGAAACGACGAATGTGGTTCTTTTACGTGAAGTGGGAACATTCGCGAATCCTCTTCCGCTGAAAAATGGTTTAGAGGCGAGATACTTAGTGAACAAAACAACAACTTTGCCTTTGTTAAGAAATGCAACGTATATTGACGAACTATATTAAGTCTCATCTTTCTCAATCCCCTGCATTATGATTGTAAATGGTACAAATGAAGTTGGTATTACTGGCGCAGAAGCTGGGGATGCTTTCACAGTAACTTACTTGTTAGATGGTAAAACAGCAACGGTTAAGTTGACTGTTACTGCTGAATAATTTAAAAACCGCTGCTTTGTTTTGGGTTGCGGGCCTGTCATCATCCGAAATGAAATGGCAGAGTTTACGAAAAAGACATTGGATATGCTTCGTCAGCCGTTAGAGACAGGAAAAGTGACGATGAGCCGCGTTGCTTCCAAAGCCACTTATCCTGCTCATTTTATTCTGATTGGGGCGATGAATCCATGTCCAATGTGGATATTTAGGATCAAGAACGCGCTATTGCCCCTGTATATATGTACCCAAACTCTTTCCCAGCCTCATTTATGAACACAGATATATGAGTTGATTATTTTTCAGGAACAAAAGACGAACAGAGACAAAAGTATATGGAATTTGTCAAAGGAACCAATTTCGCTTCTACAAGCGGCTTGTAATCAGTCGCGCGTATGCGTTTTAAAAGGCAGATCTCCTCTTCCTTTCAGCGGTTGCAAACCCTTAAAAAAGAAACAGAGCGCCATCAGATTCTCGGCGATCCGTACCCGCCACACGTTGAAGTGTAATGCCAAAAGGCCCCTCGCAGGGAATGGCTGCGGAGCTTTTTCGTCTCATACATTTCCATACATATTAAAATAAGGAGGGAAAGGAATGGGAGAGATGTGGGAATGCGTTCAAGAAAAAGGAAGGGGATGAAGCCATGGCACGTTTTCGAAGTGTCGTGGGAAAGAAATGGATATTGTAACTAGCAACACTCGTTCGCTTTTAGAAATCAGAAAGTGATTTCCCGAATAATAATGGTTTCCAATTCTTTATCGAAGCCGTGTTTTTCTCTTCGAAAAGCCTTCTCAAAAGCATCAGGGTTTTTTATTAATTTCACTTTATCAAAGATAAACAGGAAAAGATGATCGGCTTCATAATGAAAGGAATCTGAGCCTAACTCTTCCCTTAATTTACGTTCCGTCATGTTTTCTCTTGTACATTTCACCTCTATTACAATTCCATATTTATCGAGTACGATATCATATCTGATGGAAGCATAACCAGCATCATCTACCACCTCTAATCTAGCATCTGGAAATATGGGGCGGATGAGCGAATATAGCATCCGCTGAACATCATGCTCATTTTCGATTTTAGTCTTATCCAAATCTTCCTTATTATGTGTGAAAATGACGGTCGGAATTTTACTTATTGTCGGCATATAATAATAAGTGCATGTATTAAGGTGAAAAAGAGGGGGTGTATTGCGCTAAATGAGGAAATCGAACTAATTCTAATGACAAATTTTGCAGCAACTGCGGAGCTTCTATATGGCCTCGGCCTAATAAATTATTAGTGACTGCCAATATCTTAATGCTCATTGCTTGTATATGAATGGAAGCAGTATAATAAACAGACAGAAAAGGTGGCGAGCTATTCGGTTGAGCAAGCCAAACAAGAAAGGGCTATTTTTGTTTTAGAAGGGAAAAGGATGAACGAGTATCAACCAACCAATAGTAACTGGAATGATAGAAAAGAGGGGAATCGAGCCATAAATAGTGTACATTAACATAACTTTGGAGCTTGACAGGCACCGTTCCCATCCCCTTCTCAAAGTTTTATTAGATTTATTTTTATAAGATGATATCCCCCTTTTCAGTGACTGGATATACCAACCCGCCAGAGTATTCCGGGTATTGGAAGTGCTCCGGCTGATACGTTTGTTCATCGTGTACTCTGTACTCCGCTGAGCTTCTTTTTCTCCTCATTTTCACGTATAATCGAACATATCGGTCTGTAGTAACTCTTTCATGACGCCTTTTAAAAGGATTCCAAACATTATAGTAGGTGCTCCAATAGGCAGTCCCCGCTTCTACCTCAAATTGTCCAGCACCAAATATTTTCCCCTTGTTAGCTAAAGCTTGTTTAAGTAAATCTGGTCCTACTTTAGCAGCAAGTTCTTCCAATTGCTGACCAAGATAAGCTGTAGCGCAGCCTAGGTATATACATCCTGCTAATTTTGCTGCTTCACCCCAACCGTACGACTTGGACCAAAGAACGATATCCCATCCTTTCTCTATGTCATTTTTCATTTGCTCAAATGTACTAGGCACTCAAATTCCTCCCATTAACCAAAATTGAGCACGAAATATTTATATTTGAAATGCCTGTATAAAGTTACAAGTAAAAAGAGCAAGTTTAAGCACATTGTATTTACTCAGTAATGGAGCAAGAGCATGTGGCAAAACGCATAATGGATGCAAAATACGCACAAAAAGCCCATAAATCGAAGGGAAGCTTGATTTTTCTGCTATCAAGTGAATCGTGTTATCTTGTGTGATAGCTACAATCAACGGAAAGGATGCGTAATGTCACCAAGTGGCTTGGCTCTTTTGAAACAAGCCAGTCACCATCCATTCCAAACACCAATAGTTAAGGACTTTTGGATTATTTGTCAGGTGAAAATTAGGTATATATAATGAATGATTGATGATAAAAATCGTTATAGAATTATCATTTACCCTTATTTTACTTATGTTACCATCTATAAAAAAGATAGATGGAGGAGTGAGTCAACATGCATACAGGAAAACGGAAGATGGTCCTACCTTTCGATCGAGAACGAAGCGAAACATCAGCGGAATGGTTCAAACCAACGGAGGAGCTGTACAGACGATGATCCGGCTGAAGCCGGATGAGTTAGAGGAGATCGCCCGGCATATTTCGGATGCCGAAGATGCTTGCGAGCGGGCGCGGACGACCTTGTCGTGGGAGCTTTCTTCTCTCGCGATGAACCTTCCTGGCGTAAGCATGCCCGCAATCGAAGGGTTGCGGGATGAACTCGTTCCTTGGCTACAACGTTATGAAGACAAACTGAATGAAGCGAAAGATGCGTCTCTCAACATGATAAAGAAAGTGGAGTAAGGGTTGGTGTCTGTCACTGCCAGAATAGAGGCGCAGGATTTCATCGGAAAACCGCTCGTAAGCTTGTTGAATTATGATAAAGGATGAGTCATACGCATTGCCCACATGAACAAAAACGAGTTTGTCTGATTTTTTATATAGATGCTTTAGATTCTCCTTGAAGATCCTTTCTTTTTTGTTATGGCAAAGCTTTATGCCTCATTTCGCAGTTCAATGTTTGTAACGATACTGGTTGATATATGCTTTTGAGTCTGAAAAAAGCATTTTTCATTCATCGATTCAAATGATCGCCTTTGCGGCAAGAATATTTGCTTGTCGAAAAATCAGGGGTATCCTTTTCCGGAAGAATGTATATACTATGTATATACATTTCGGGATGAGGGTGATATAATGAACGCAAAGGAACATTTAGAAAGCAAAATCAACCAAAGTAAAGGAGGGGACTACATGTCTACAGTTGTTGCTCAAAAATGGGGAAACAGTTTGGGCATTCGTATCCCAAAAGATGTTGCTGATCAAATAGGGATCAAACAAGGTTCCGAAATGGAATTAAACGTGATTGGAAATGAAGGGATCATCACATTAAAGCCAAAAAGAACACGGAAGAAATACACATTGGAAGAACTGCTATCACAGATTACACCTGAAAATCGGCACGAGGAAGTTGATTTTGGGGTAGAAGGGAGTGAATTGATTTAATGCCAGCAGACGTACCAGAGAGAGGCGATTTCGTTGTTTTAAACTTTCATCCACAAGCTGGTCATGAGCAGGCCGGGAGAAGGAATGCTATTGTTTTATCGCCTAAAGAATTCAATCAAGCAACAGGATTTATCATTGTTTGTCCGATGACCAATCAAAAGAAGGGTTATCCCTTCGAAGTAGATTTACCAAAAGAAGGAATATCCCTTGATGGCGATGGCTATCCAATAACAGGGGTAGTTTTAACGGATCAAATTAAATCATTGGATTGGAAAGCTCGTAATCTAACAATTTTAAAGAAATATAATCCAGAAGATGCACAAATTGAAGAAATAGATAGAATCATTGATGAATGCCTAGCGAAAATAGAAACATATCTGACTTGACATCATCCTTTCTTTTTCAGAAAGGGCTATTTTTTGTCCTTTAAACATTCATGGGTGACGGAACGTACGGGTATTAAGAAGAAAGCTTATTATAATTTCTTAAAAGGCGAAGGAAATGTGGAGGAGTATGTTGCAAAGACCAATAAGCTATTCTGCATTAAGGATCCGTTCTTTTTTTACAAGGCAGATATGGAATTCAAAGAAAGAACGTTTGGCCGTAGCCGAGCTGATTCATTTATGAATTATGTGGCACTTTCGTTTTACGGTACAGTGGACGAAGAATTAAAAAAGGGTATGCATCTTTTTAGTGAATTTGTTGAACGGATCGATGTTTTAAAATCAGTCACAAATTCGGAAAATCCAAGGGGGAGTCCTTGATTACAAAAGATAATCTTGAAATGATTTTAGAGCCTAACAAAACACATTTGTCGAAAATGAAAAAGGCAATGGACCGTATTTACTCTCTCAGAGATCCTCTTGCTCATGTAAAGCCGCTTATTTTATAAAAACTGATCTTTACGAGCACGCAAATGTATTGCAGTTTCCGATTCAAAATGCTAACTATGGTGGGCTTGTGTATGACTATAACGGTGATTATTGTGTCCATATTAACACCGCACAGCGAGAATATACGAAAATTTCATGTGGGCGCACGAGTTTTATCATTTCTTTTTTGACAGAGATAAAAGCTTCCTTAAATAAGGACGTTCGCTCCCGCATCCTCTTTTCATTTCTCTTCTCCCGATCTTCGAAAAACTTCGGGACGTGACGAGCATCTATCTCAACTTCTCAATCTCCTCCAAAGACAGCTCCGTCAGTTCATGAATCGCTTGGATGTCCATATCCTTTGGTAAGCATTTTTTTCGCGATGTGGCGTTTTTCTTGTTGCCATCCTTGCGTAATCTTCGCTCCACGCCTTCTTTCCATCCTTTCTCTAGCGCCTTTTTCTCGTACGAAATGATCAATTCCAACACTTGTTTTTTTTCTTTTGTTTCTATTTCATTCATCTCGTTTCATAATTGCTGTTCTTCTTCGTCTGATAGGTTGACATATGTCTCAAAAAAGCCGATTAACAATCGTTGCTTTGCTTTGTCCCATTCCATACGCACCATCATACGTAAAAATTGCTTCTTTAGCTCTTACTCGTTCATTTTCAGCATACCCCATTCTGCTTAACTCAACGGTGAAAAAGTGAAAGTCCATGATTTTTCCAAACGGAAATTGAAGTGTAAAGTCTGAAGGTTCATGACGAAGGGAGTCTCAACAACGCAATGGGGACAATAGGCTTGCGATGTTTTTCAAACAAGCGGCTAAAATAAATAAACATTCGTTCTGGAAAAGAAGGTTGTACGTAGCTTTGATTTGCAATATGGACGATGATGAGACGATCTTCTCCTTTCCGTTTCGTCTCTGCCAGTATATCGACATGATATTTCTTCCCCGCCGTCACATCGGTGAACAGCTCCTCCGACAAAAACGATACATGCTCGAAGTCTATATACTCATACATGTGCGGGAAAAAGAGAAGAATCAACTCTTCAAAAAAAGTCGTGATCAATTCCTTAAACAATCGGTCATGATCAACCGTCATATATGCTTTCGACAAGATGGACAACACTCCTGCTTTGGAAATGAAAAAGAAGAGAGTCCTTCGACTCTCTGTTTCTAGGTTCGAAAAACTTTGGATGGTGACAGGCACTTAGTCTTCGTCGCTGGCGAAGAAACGTAAAATATAGATGAACAAATTAATGAAGTCGAGATAGATGTTAACGACGATCATAGGGATGTCTGCTTCGCTAAACCCGTGGCGGGCAAGCCGGTTGATGTCATAAATCGTAAAGCCGAGAAAAATCAAAATGCCTAAAGCGGCAATGCCCATTTGTCCGACGCTTGAAAACGGAATAAACCACTGGACGATGAGTAAGCCGAGCAATGCGAATGCCCCAAGCGTGAGAAAGCCGCCGAGGAATGAAAAATCTTCTTTCGTTTTCGCGGCGTAAAGAGCAACGCCAGAAAAGGAAATGACCGCTAAAGCAAACGCTTTAAAGACGGCTGCCGCCCCAATAATGGAAACGTAGTAACCGATGACGGGAGCCAACGTGGCGCCTGAAACGAACATAAACGCAAACATTAGCGGGTAGCCCACCATTTTTTGGCGCCGTGAAAAGATCATCACAAGCAGCAAAATGACTTCAAGAATGTAAAGCGGCAAATACCAAGCGGTGGAAATGGATTGCCCCACATACAGCCCGCCTGTCGCTACGGCTAATGCGGCTAAAAAAGCAACAGCTAGCTTAGCAACAGGGCTGCGCGACGGATAAACGACAGATGAGTTCATGTTCCTATCTCTCCTCGCATAAAAATCATCAGCAGATGTTTCTTTTAGTGTAGCAAACCTGACTTTTTTTGTCACTGCCTGATGGCGCGCCTGCGAAGGAGCAGTGCATGAAATCACCGCCTTTCCAACAAATCGGGTGGTTTATGGAAAAAAAAGGAGGCATTATTGCGTTTATCGCCATGATGAACAGCGTAAAAAATAAAACGAGAAGCTATGCTTCTTTTTTCGCGATTTGGCATTGGGAATTGTTGCGCTTTTGATGTTCAAGTAACAAAAGGCTTTGTCGATGCGATGGTTTAGGGCAAAAAAAAAAGCCTTATAGAAGTGAGGAGAGGGCAGATGGTTAAGCGGCTGTGGAGCAAACATCAAAAATGGAACATAATCCATGGAAACGTATACAGAATAAGCGCCGCTCCCCAGAAACGATCAAGGGAGCGGCGCAGTCTGTTTATTTAAAGGCCATCGCCGCTTTGACGGCTTTTTTCCATCCTGCATAGCATGCGTTTCGGGCTTCTTCGCCCATCGTTGGAGTGAATGTCCGGTCGATGTTCCATTGTTGCTCGATTTCGTCTTGGTCTTTCCAATATCCTATCGCCAAGCCAGCTAAATAGGCCGCTCCAAGCGCGGTCGTTTCGTTGACGACCGGGCGTTCCACCGGTACGCCGAGCATATCGCTTTGGAATTGCATGAGAAAGTTGTTTTTTACTGCGCCGCCATCCACGCGCAACGCTTTTAAGGAAATGCCTGAATCCGCTTCCATGGCCGTGAGCACATCTTTTGTTTGATAGGCGAGGGATTCTAGCGTAGCGCGAACCAAATGTTCTTTTTGCGTTCCCCGTGTCAATCCAAAGATTGCTCCTCTCACATCGCTGTCCCAATACGGGGTTCCTAGCCCAACAAAGGCTGGTACCACATACACGCCTTCTGTGGAGGTGACGCGTTCGGCATATTGCTCGCTGTCAGCCGCGTTTTTGAACATGCGCAACCCGTCTCTTAGCCATTGAATGGCAGAGCCTGCGACAAAAATACTTCCTTCCAGCGCATATTCCACTTTGCCGTTAAGTCCCCACGCGATTGTGGTCAGTAGCCCGTGCTGGGACGCAACTGCTTTTTCGCCGGTGTTCATCAGCATAAAGCAACCTGTTCCGTACGTATTTTTCGCCATTCCTGCTTCATAGCACGCTTGGCCGAATAGGGCGGCTTGCTGGTCGCCGGCTGCTCCGGCAATCGGAATTTCTTGTCCGAAGAAATGATACGGCACGGTATGGGCATAAATGTCAGAAGATGGCCGCACTTCTGGAAGCATGGACTTCGGTACGGTTAATAAGTCTAACAGTTCATCATCCCATTTCCGTTCATGGATATTGAATAACAAAGTTCGAGAAGCGTTGGAATAATCCGTGACGTGCGCTTTTCCGCCCGAGAGCTTCCAGATGAGCCACGTATCAATCGTTCCGAATAACAGTTCTCCTCGCTCCGCTTTTTCTCTGGCTCCTTCCACATGATCCAAGATCCATTTGATTTTGGTGCCGGAAAAGTAGGCATCAATAAGCAATCCTGTTTTTTGGCGAAAGGTATCATCAAGCCCCTTCGCCTTTAACTCCTCGCAAATGTCTGCGGTTTGCCGTGATTGCCAAACAATGGCGTTATAGATCGGCTGCCCGGTGTTTTTGTCCCAAACCACTGTGGTTTCGCGCTGATTCGTAATGCCGATACCGGCGATTTGCTCCGGCTTGATTCCAGATTCGGACAAGGAAGTGGCGATGACTGATAAGATGGAGCCCCAAATTTCATTGGCATTATGCTCAACCCAACCTGGTTTTGGAAAATATTGTGTAAATTCTTTTTGCGACAGATGAACGATTTCTCCTTGTTTGTTAAAGATGATGGCACGTGAGCTCGTTGTTCCTTGGTCAAGAGCTAAAATATAAGTTTCCATTTTCTTCACCTCATTTTTATTTAATCACCATTTTTTAGCTTGATACTTTCGTATTCTTATAGAGGTTGACGCTTTTTTGTTCTTTATTGCCGACTAGCGCTGCTGCTATGATAGCCGCAACCACGATGGTGAAAATCCAAAAGGCAGGGGTGCTGTCTCCTTTAAAAGCCCATTGATAAAATAACGCTCCATAAGTGCCTCCGATGATCGGCCCGACGACAGGAATCCACGCATAGCCCCAGCCGGAGCTTCCTTTGCCCGGAATCGGCAAAAGGAAATGGGCGATTCGCGGGCCTAAGTCCCGGGCTGGATTGATGGCATATCCCGTCGTCCCGCCTAGGGAGAGCCCGATGGCCACAATGAGAAAGCCCACGATAAACGGATTGATCCCGTCCGCGAATCGATTCGCTCCAAGCGACAGCAAGCCAAGCAGCAAAATAAACGTGCCGATGACTTCACTTAAAAGATTGGCCGCCGGATTTTTGATGGCCGGATCGGTGGAGAATACCGCTAGCTTGGCCCCCGGGTCGTCGGTCGCTTTCCAGTGGGGCAGGTAATGCAAATACACGACGACGGCGCCGATAAAGGCTCCGATCATTTGAGCGGCAAGGTAAGCGGGCACATCGCTCCAAGGGAACTCCCCGATCGCCGCTAATCCGATGGTCACTGCCGGATTCAGATGGGCGCCGCTAACTTGGCCGACAGCGTATACAGCCATGGCTACGGCAAGTCCCCATCCCATCGTAATGACAATCCAGCCGGAATTTTCGGCTTTTGATTTTTTGAGGACCACGCCGCCGACTACGCCACCTCCAAAAATAATCAATATCATGGTACCAATAAGTTCGCCAAAAAACGCAGACATTCCTATTTCCTCCTTTTCTTTTGGTATGGTCGTTTTTTGTGAGGAGATAGCTGTTTTAGCTCATAAAAAAGATCCACAGCAACTCCCCCCGCGCCTGCAATGAAGCAGACTGCTGTAGGGAATGACTGTGGATCTCCATTTCTCCGTCACAACTATTAACTTAGTTTCAGCTTACGATAAAAAGAAAGCGTTGTCAATTATTTTTTTGAATTGTTAGATTATTTTTGTGACATACGGATAAAATGGAGCCACATCATCATCAGATTATGAAGTTTTGCTGCTGCGGTGATGCCACCGCTTCGTTATCGCAGAGTAGATTCATTGCCCGGTTGGAGAAAAGAAGCGATAAACGTCCATGCTTCTTGCTCATCCTCCCCGTCGACCATCACTTTGATGGTTTGCCCTTCGGAGATGGCCACACTCATCAGATGAAGGATGCTTTTTGCATTAATCTTTTGTTGGCCGATCACAAGCTCCAGCTTGCTTTGATATTGGCTGGCTTGTTGGACAAGCTGGGCCGCTGGTCGGGCATGGAGCCCGTTTTCAATGGTGACGGTCACTTCTTTTTCGATCATTGGGTTCACTCCTCAAATGTTTGACTAGCGGTGAATTTTCACAAGTTCCTTTGCACTTTCACTCGCCCGGACGACTTCTGACAACGAGCTTCCTAAGCCGGCCTCCACGACCGCTGCATAGGCTCCTTCTATGAGAGGGGCGTCGGCTATCCTGATGTTTTCGTGCGGCTCCAGCATTTCAAGGGCCATTTCCGCATTGATAAGTGCGCTCCCTAAATCAAATAAGACCACAACGCCTTTTTCGGAATAGACGGATTCAATCGCTGTTTGGATGTCGAGTGCATTGGTTCCGATCCCGCCTTCCGCTCCTCCGGCGATGGCGATCGGTACGTCAGGCTGAACTTGGCTCAGCAGTTTTTTTAACCCGCTGACAATTTCATAGCTGTGCGAGATTAAGACAAGGCTGACATATTTCATGGGGCTGACTCTCCTTTTTCGAATGATTCGGCTAAAGAAGCAAATAGTAAATAAGAGGAAACGGCTCCGGGATCAAGATGGCCGACAGACCGCTTTCCTAAATAAGCCGCCCGGCCCTTTTTTGCTTCCAGCTCTTTCGTATCTTCCATTTTTTCTTTCGATAAATCCACCAATTCGTTTGCACGAATCGTTTCATGGCTTTTCATCCACGCGATGACCGGATCCCACACATCGATCATCGTCTTGTCTCCGACTTGTGCCTTTCCCCGCATTTTGAGCCCGTCCAAGGCGGCTGAGAACGCCGCAACGAAAGCGTTCCTATCCGCTTCTTTTCGGTCTTTAAGAACAAGAGAAGCTTTCATAAAAGCCGTTCCATATAATGGGCCTGAAGCTCCGCCTACCTTCGCAATGAGCGTCATGCCGACATCTTTAAACAACGAACCGAGGTCGTCGTAGTGGCTGTCTGCGATTTTGTTGGCCGCTTCTTGAAGTCCCCGCGCCATATTCAAACCGTGATCTCCATCGCCAATGGCTTGATCCAGTTCCGTTAAATACGCTTTATTTTCTTGAATTTTGTCGTTCAACCGTTTGATCCATTTTTTCGCTTGTTCTACATTCCATAACATGTTGGATCTCCCTCCTTTTTTAGCGGCGACTGATCAAAAAGCAAAGCCGTTATTTTTTGAAAGCAATGGTGTCCGCTTGCGCATCGAGCAGTTCGCTGAGCTGGTCGTCTAATTTTAATAATGAAATAGAGCAGCCGGCCATTTCGAGCGAGGTCATAAATTCGCCGACGAACGTTTCATGTATATGGATGCGCTTTTCTCTTAAAATCTCGGAAACTTTTTTATGGATAATATACAATTCCATTAATGGCGTGGCGCCTAAGCCGTTGATCATGACCGCCACCTTGTCGTGTTCCTTCAACGGCAAGTCCTCGAGAATGTTGTTGAGAAGGATTTGGGCGATTTCATCCGCCGATTGGATGGAGGTTTTTTCGATGCCGGGCTCTCCATGGATTCCCATGCCGATTTCGATCTCATTTTCACCCAGTTCAAATCCCGGTTTTCCAGCTGCGGGAACGGTGCAAGGAGTTAGGGCCATTCCCATGGATCGCACATTTTCCACTGTTTTCTTCGCGACTGCTTCCACCTCTGCGAGCGTGGCCCCTTGCTCCGCTAGAGCACCGGCGATTTTGTGGACGAACACGGTACCGGCGATGCCCCGTCGGCCTGTGGTGTATGTACTATCTTCTACCGCCACATCGTCATTTACCACCACTTTTGCGACCTGGATTCCTTCTGCTTCCGCCATTTCCGCCGCCATTTCAAAATTCATCATATCCCCGGTGTAATTTTTGATAATGAGCAACACGCCTTTTCCGCTATCGACCGCTTGGATCGCTGCCAAAATTTGATCGGGGGTGGGGGACGTGAACACTTCACCGCATACGGCTCCATCAAGCATGCCTTTGCCGACATATCCAGCGTGCGCCGGCTCGTGACCGCTTCCGCCGCCGCTGATGACGCCGACTTTCCCGGAAACCGGAGCGTCTTTTCTAATCATGACGTTCGTGTCTGGCAATCTTTTTAGTTTATCAGAATGGGCTTCTACCATTCCTGCCAGCATGTCATCGACTACTTGGTTCGGGTCATTGATTAATTTTTTCATAGACTTACCTCCTCTGAATGGTTTCTTTATTTTATAACTGCAAAAATCATGCCAAAAATGAAAACGCTTTATTATAGCGTTTTCATTATGGGATGACGAATACGTTGGGAAAAAGTATCAATTTGTTTGATACTTTTTCCCAACCAAGTGCTCCAAGCCGTATTCTCTTATTTTTTTGGCGGCCGTTTTATGAGTGATTCCCAGCGCTTGGGCCAGCTGGTTATAGCTCGGATAATACTGGCAGGCAAAAGCAAAAATTTGTTTTTCATATTCTTTGAAGGGCCGCACTTCGTTGCCCCAATCGATTGCTTGTTTCTCAGGCGTGTTTTGCTGTTCATGGCATGAAGGGTGGGAGATGTAGTAAGGCAAATCCTTGCAGCGCAAAATATCGTCATCTGCGAGATTAAAGAGCCGTTCAATCACATTTTGCAATTCCCGAATATTCCCTGGCCAGTGGTAGCTAAGCAGAGATTCCATGAATCCTTTTTCGTAGCCCTTGATATTTTTTCCCAAACGCTCATTCAATTGCTGACGAAACGCTTCCACTAAGAGGGGAATATCTTCTTTTCTCGCCCTTAAAGGGGGGAGATGAATCGGCACGACATGGAGCCGATAATAAAGATCTTCGCGAAACCGCCCCTCGTCCACCATTTTTTTTAGATCGTGGTTGGTCGCGGCAATCACGCGAACATCCAATGGAATCGGCGCATATCCCCCGATTCGTTCCACTTCCTTTTCCTGTAGCACACGTAAAATTTTAGCTTGCAACTCCAAGCTTAAATCGCCAATTTCATCTAAAAAAATCGTTCCTTTATGAGCGAGTTCAAATTTTCCGCGGTGTGTTTTATACGCCCCGGTAAAGGCTCCTTTTTCATAGCCGAACAGCTCGCTTTCCATTAAATGAGGAGGGATGGCCGCGCAATTCACGCGAACTAATAGATGGTTCTTTCTAGAGCTGGCCTCATGGATCGCTTTCGCAACGAGTTCTTTTCCTGTGCCGCTTTCGCCTGTGATGATGACCGTTGAATCGGTTTTTGCCGCCTTTGCCGCGATCGTTAACGATTCTTTAAGGATCTCGCTATTTCCGATGATTTGGTGAAAGGCTTCATGAACCCCTTGGTGTTTCGCCAGCTCTGACTCTAGGTATTTCGTTTTTTGCTCCATGAGATCAATTTTGTCAAGAAGTGTTCGAATATCATCGAAAGGAGTCAGCGTGGCGACTGCTCCGCGAAATGCGCCGTCCACAAACATCGGATTGATTTTCGTGATATAACTAGATTGTTGGTTTACTTGGATGAGCTTTACTAGCTGCTTTTCGGCTTTTTTCACGTGGTTCCATTCATGCGGGCCGATGATCGATTGAATGTGGGGCCCGCCCTTGATCTTTTTTAGCAAAGCGTTCATTTCCTCATTCGTGTAGATCAACGTCCCATTTTCATCTGTTAATCCGATCAAATCCGAGACCGATTTTAGAACGAGATGCAACCGTTGCTGCAGCTCTTTTACTTCATTTAATTCTTTGCTGATTTTCTCGATGGTTGATATATCTTGAAAAATCGCGACGGCTCCAATCACTTTTCCATTAAACATAATCGGGGAACGGGTGGTCAGCAGCGTATGATGATGGATCGTTTGTTTTCTCGATAATTCCGTTTTTCCCGTCTTTAGCACTTCATGCAGTCGGGAATGGGGGATGACTTCGTCTGCGCGCTGATTGATCAGCTCATGAGGATTGGTTTGCAAAAGCTGGGCTGCCCGCGCGTTGACGTAAGTAATGATATTGTCGCTATTGACCACGATGATTCCATTCGGTAAAGCTGAGATGGCTTCATGAAGGGTAAGGGAATTTTCCATGAGAAGACGATCGGTTTCCGATTGCTGCGAGTCTTCAAGATCTGTTGGCGCAAAAAAGCTTTGAATTTGCTGGACGATCGAATCGTCAAGTTTTTCGGCAACGTGCAGGATAAATTCCTCTCCTTGGCCGATCTTTAAGGACACTAATGATAGCAGATTGTTCACCTGCACTTTTTGATCGCGATAAAGAACGTACGTCTTTTTCAGTGTTTCTTGATTCGGAAGCAGGTTTTGAAGCAGCGAAATGAACGCGGCCGCCATTCGGACGTGAAGGCCGTTCTTTTTATGGACGGTGAGTTTTAGAAACATTTTATTTCCTCCTTATGGATATTTTAACAGAGCGGTTTTTTAAAACCCTCATCCTAGATCCCGCATTTTCCCATGTTTTTATTATGTGAATTGTTGGGAAAAGCGAGAAAGATTGGAGAAATCCTTCTTATCTCCATTATACGACAAAGGGGGATGCCTGGCATCGAAACGTGAAGGGAGAGGAATCTATGCGCTGGGTCGCGGATATAGATGGAAAAAATTCATCGTATTTACATGCAAAAAATTTTTCAGAAATCGAAAAATATGATACAATACATACAAAGTTAATATTCGGTTGGAGACAAGGAGAGACCACATAACATTGCGTCTGTAAAAGGAGCGTAGTGTGTATGTGGTCTCTTTTTTTCAACTTTTGACGGATCATAGGAGGAATCATTCATGAAGAAACCTGTATTTGCACAGCAAAGACAAGAAATTTTAAGAGAGGTCGCAGGCAAAACCTTCGATGTCATCATTATTGGCGGCGGCATTACCGGCGCGGGGATTGCGCTCGATGCAACGACAAGAGGAATGAGTGCCGTTTTATTTGAGATGCAGGATTTTGCCGCTGGAACCTCCAGTCGTTCCACGAAGCTGGTGCATGGAGGGCTCCGTTATTTAAAGCAGCTGGAGGTGAAGCTCGTCGCTGAAGTGGGGAAAGAACGCGCGATTGTTTATGAAAACGGGCCGCATGTGACTTCGCCTGAATGGATGCTGCTGCCGATTTATAAAGGAGGAACCTTTGGTAAATGGAGCACCTCGATTGGACTAAGAATATACGATTATCTGGCGGATGTGAAAAAAAGCGAGCGAAGAACGATGTTGACGGCGTCGCAAACGATGGAGAAAGAACCGCTCTTAAAGCGAGAAGGATTATTAGGCGGGGGATATTATGTCGAGTATCGAACAGACGACGCACGCTTGACGATTGAAGTGATGAAAAAGGCAGTCGAATGCGGCGCCAAAGCGCTCAATTATGCCAAGGTCAATGCGTTTATTTATGAGAAGGGGAGAGCTGTAGGGGTAAGCGTAGTGGATCAAATCACCGGAAAGTCCTATCAGGTTTTCGCGAAGAAAATCATCAACGCCACTGGCCCTTGGGTCGATACTTTGCGGGAAAAAGATCACAGTTTGAAAGGAAAGCATCTGATTTTGTCAAAAGGCATTCACTTAGTGTTTGACAAAAGCCGTTTTCCATTAAAACAAGCGATCTATTTTGATACATCTGACGGCAGAATGGTGTTTGCCATTCCGCGTGATGGAAAAACATATGTTGGCACAACGGATACGTTTTATGAGGGGGATCTGGCCCATCCGAAAATGACCGTGGAGGATCGCGATTATCTCCTTCGGGCGATTCATGATATGTTTCCAACGGTCGGCATTACCGCGGAAGATGTTGAATCCAGCTGGGCTGGACTCAGACCGTTGATTCATGAGGTAGGGAAAAGCCCGTCGGAAATCTCCCGAAAAGATGAGATTTGGACAGCAGATTCAGGTGTGATCACGATCGCCGGCGGAAAATTAACGGGATATCGCAAAATGGCGGAAACGATTGTGGATCGGGTCGCTCAATTGCTAAAAGAAGAAGGAAACGCCAGCTTTTCCCCTTGCCAAACGAAAAAGCTGCCCATTTCCGGGGGCGATTTCGGAGGCTCCGCCCATATGGAAACGTTTGTGGCCAAAAAAGCCGAACAGGGAGAAAAGGCGGGACTTTCGAGAAAACAGGCCGAACGATTGGCTCGCTTATATGGCACAAATGTAGACCGGGTGTTTGAATTAGCCGTTCAATTAAAGAAAGAAGCGGCCGAGCTTCAATTGCCGGTCGATGTGTTGGCTTCCCTTCAATATGGCCTGGAGGAAGAGATGGTTGTCAAACCGGAAGACTTCTTTATTCGAAGAACGGGAGCATTATTTTTCAATATTCATTTCGTTCGTCAATGGAAGGAATCGGTGATTCACTATATGGCGAAAACCTTGGAATGGAGTGAAGCGGAGCAACACCAGTATCAAAAAGAATTAGAAACATATTTGCATGATGCCGTCACACCTGTTCAAATATGATACTTGCCATCTCTGAAAGAATGTTGAGCCGGCATCCAAGGAAGCCTTGTAGAGCGCTTTTCTCTATAAGGCTTCTTTCGTTGAGAAACCATTCATTCAAAGTGGAAGTGTGTTGGTTACCCTTGATGTGGAGTTTCATCGCATTTCCCCTCATACTCCTAGAACTCTTTTTTCCCTTTCGTATCGTTTGTCAAGACAAACAGACGGATCTGTTTAGCGATCTAAAACGCTGAAAACATTCAATGATAGAACCAATCGCTCACCCCATACGAAACCCATTTCATGTCCATTGAAAAATCAGGTATAATAAGAACAAATGTGATGAATCCGGCAGATCATCCAATGAATAGGAAACATGGTGCTGGAATGTCGAAGATCGGCGGAAAAGCGTGGTGAAAACATGTTTAAAATTTTGCTTATTGAAGACGATCTCACCCTCTTTCAAGAAATAAAAGAACGGTTGACGCAATGGACATACGAGGTGCGGGGCATTCGCGATTTTGGAAAAGTGATGGAGGAATGTTCCGCTTTTAAACCGGATTTAGTCATCATTGATATTCAGCTGCCCAAATTTGATGGGTTTCACTGGTGCCGCATGATCCGTTCCCATTCGAATGTGCCGATTTTGTTTTTATCGTCACGGGACCATCCGACCGATATGGTGATGTCGATGCGGCTTGGGGCGGATGATTTTATCCAAAAGCCGTTTCATTTTGATGTGCTGATTGCGAAAATACAAGCGATCCTTCGCAGAGTATATAATTATAGCACCGATCAAATGAAGTTGAAAACGTGGTGCGGCGCGACGATCGACTATGAAAAGAATACCGTTACCAACGATCAAGGCACGATGGAATTAACTAAAAATGAAATATTGATCCTTAAACATTTGCTTCATAAGAAAAACAAAATTGTCACCCGGACCGAATTGATTAAGCAGCTATGGGAAGACGAGCGTTTTGTCAGCGACAATACATTAACGGTGAATGTCAACCGTTTGCGGAAAAAGCTGGATGAACTTGGCTTGGGCCGCTTGATTGAAACGAAAGTCGGACAGGGCTATATGGCAAAGGAAGAGGCCGCTATCGATGATTAAAAAATATATCATGGAAAGAAAAAGCTGGATCTTTTTCTTTTTATTTATGCAGCTATTTATCCTTTTTGTCTCTTATCTTGATGCCGCGATCTCATTGCAGTCTGCCTTTTATATAGTCTTTTTATTGACGATCATGTTGATCCTTTTTGTGATCGTCCGCTATAAAAAAGAAACCAAGTTTTATAAAAGCTTAGAAGAATGGGAAAGCGATCTTGACCTCTCAAACGTTCTCCATGCCGAAAGCCCTTTTGAAAAAATGGTGGAATCCACGCTCGTCAACCAAACGAACTTGCTGAAGCAGGCCGCTTGGGAGAATCGGGTCTCCTTAGAAGAGGAGAAGGATGAGCTGCTATCATGGATCCATGAAGTAAAAACCCCGCTGACCGCTATGCATTTAATCATTGAACGGGTAGAGGAGGAGAAAATCAAATCGCAGCTGTCATACGAGTGGCTGCGCATTCATATGCTGCTTGACCAGCAGCTCCATCAGAAGCGGATTCCTTTTATGGAAAACGATTTATACATCGAACATGTCGAGCTCGAGCCGCTTATTTTTAAAGAGATTAAAGCGCTGCAATCATGGTGTATGCAAAAAGGAATCGGCTTTGACATCGAGCTGGAGGTTCCTTCCGTTCTGAGCGATGCGAAATGGCTTTCTTTTATCATTCGGCAAATCTTAACCAACGCCGTGAAATACAGCGAATCATCCGATATCGTCATCAAAAGCTCGATGCAGAAGGGCCATGTCCAATTAGAAATTCGGGATTTTGGCCGCGGCATTGATCCGAAAGATTTGCCGCGCATTTTCGATAAAGGCTTCACATCGACGACGGCGCATCAAGATCAAGCGGCCACGGGCATGGGGTTATATTTGGCGAAAAAAGCCGCCGAACCATTGCTCATCGATATCGACGTCCAATCGCAGTTCCATGAGGGGACGACTTTCACGATCACGTTCCCGGAAAAAAATGAATTTGTCCGCATCACAGGCATGTGACAAAATTGTCACATGCTTTTTCGATTTGTTCGGCCAATCGAAGGAAAAAAACAACCAGGTGGATTAACATAGAAAACGAGGAGGGAAGCAACATGATCATTTTAGAAGCATCCAACATTTACAAAAGCTATGGAAATAAATTTAATAAACAAGAGGTGTTAAAAGGACTCGATATTCGTGTAGAAAAAGGGGAATTTCTCAGCATTATGGGACCTTCGGGCTCCGGAAAAACAACGCTGCTCAATGTTCTTTCTTCCATTGATCGGGTCAGTCAAGGAATGATTAAAATTGAAGGCAAAGATATTGTCGGCATGAAGGAAAAACAGCTGGCGGAATTCCGCAAAAACCATTTAGGATTCATTTTTCAGGAATACAACTTGCTGGATACCTTGACCGTAAAGGAAAATGTTCTACTGCCTCTATCGATTACGAAAACGCCCAAAAAAGAGGCGGAGCAAAAATTTGCTGAACTGGCGACAGAGCTGGGCATTTATGAGATCAAAGATAAATATCCGAACGAAATTTCCGGCGGACAAAAGCAGCGCACTTCAGCGGCGCGGGCCTTTATTCATGAACCGAGCATTATTTTTGCCGATGAACCGACAGGCGCTCTCGATTCCAAATCGGCATCCGATTTGTTAAATAAGCTGCAGCGTTTAAATCGGAAGAGAAAAGCCACGATTGTGATGGTCACTCATGACCCGGTCGCCGCCAGCTTCTCCAGCAGGGTCATTTTTATCAAAGACGGCCAGGTGTATACGCAATTAAACAAAGGAAATGAAACGCGGCAAGCCTTCTTTCACGACATTATGAAAACCCAAGGCGTGTTAGGCGGGGTGCAGCATGAGCATTAATCAACTCATCTTTCGCAGCTTGAGAAAAAACGTGAAAAATTACTATTTGTACGTGTTTGCTTTAATTTTTGCCGTTGCGCTTTATTTCTCTTTTGTGACATTGCAATATGATCCGGCCTTGAATGAGATGAAAGGAACGGTAAAAGGAGCCGCTGCCATTCGGGCCGCTTCCGTGCTGCTGATTGCCATTGTCGGTGTTTTTCTCTTCTATGCTAATGCCATTTTCATCAAGCGGCGGAGCAAAGAAATCGGTTTATTTCAGTTAATCGGCATGACGAAGGGAAAAATTTCCCGCATGTTGACGGCTGAAAACTTTATCCTTTATTACAGTTCTCTCATCATTGGCATTTTTATTGGATTTGCCAGCTCCAAGCTTTTGCTGATGATTTTGTTTAAAGTGACGAATATCGAAGCCATCGCCACTTTGTCTTTTTCCGAAAAAGCGTTGGTACAAACGCTGGTTGTGTTTAGTGTGATTTATCTGTTCATTATGCTGATGAACCGCTGGTTTATCCAAAAGCAGACCATTTTGTCTTTATTTCGCGTAACGTCCACGACAGAAGTAAAAAAAGTATCGGTTTTGGAAATGCTCATCGGAATTTTTGGTCTCGTATTGATACTGACAGGCTATTATGTGTCATCCAAATTATTTGACGGCGATTTTGTCACGATCAATGAGCTTTTCCTAGCGATGGCCTTTATATTAGGATCTGTCATTATCGGCACCTACTTCTTTTTCAAGGGAACGGTCAGCTTTCTTTTTTATCTCCTTCGCAAAAGAAAAGGAGGATACTTAAATATTGGCGAAGTATTGTCGCTTTCGTCTTTAATGTTCCGCATGAAATCCAATGCTTTGCTGTTGACGATTATTACAACGGTGTCCGCCCTTGCCATTGGGCTGCTGTCCTTAAGTTATATTTCCTACTATTCAGCAGGACAGACGGCGCGAAATACCGTGGCTGCCGATTTTTCTTTTATGAATCAAGAAGATGCCAAACGCTTCACGGAGGCTCTCAAGGAGAAAGGCATTCCGTATAAAGAAAAAGTGATCGACGTGATTCAGGTGAAGGCGGATCTCACCTCCATTCTCGAGAATGTGGATTCGAGCATCTTAAATGTGGATCTAGCAGCCATGCCGGTGCCGGTCATTCGCGACAGCGATGTGGAAACGATCGATTTGCCGCCGGATCAAACGCTGTTTACCGGTTATCAAGATTATCTCGCTCAATTTATGCCGTTTAAAAAATCGGGGCAGATCCAGTTAAAAGGAAAGCACGAAGAGATCAAGCTGCGCTATTTAGGACTGGAAAAAACCTATTATATTTCTTATCGTTTCACATACGGCTTTCCGACGGCCATTGTGGATAAAACGATTTTCGAACGGCTAAAAAAGGACATCGATCCGAAAATCCAAAAGGAGTCCACGGTTTATATCGGAATTCATATTTCCGATGAAGAAAAAGTAGAAAAAGCGGACGACATGTTTCAAACGATGAATTTCCATGCTCCAGCCGATTCCCGGCTCGCCATCATCAGCAACCAGAAGTATCAATTTGGGCTGATCATGTTTATTGTCGCCTTTTTAGGATTAACCTTCCTGATCACATCAGGCTGCATTCTTTATTTTAAACAAATGGATGAAGGTCAAGACGAGCAACCGAATTATACGATTTTAAGAAAGCTTGGTTTTACGCAAGGCGATTTGCTTTCGGGCATTCAAGGAAAGCAGTTATTCAACTTTGGCATTCCTTTAATCTTGGGATTGTCCCACAGCTATTTCGCCGTCCGCTCCGGCTGGTTCTTTTTTGGCACCGAGCTTTGGATGCCGATGCTGACCGTCATGCTCGTCTATACGGCGTTATACTCGATTTTCGGCATCCTGTCCGTTCTTTATTATAAAAAGATGATTAAAGAAGCGTTGTAAGATGAACAAACAGGCGTTCGTCCCCCTTCGGAGGGCCAACGCCTGTTGTTGGTTTTCGGATCATCTTTTCGAAAGAGGTGAACGAACGAATTGAAAAAATCCATGAAAATGAAGACGTTCATCACCTGAAAAAATGAACGTCTTTTTCAGATGGTTTGATGATCATCCATAGGCCTTGTACCCTAAGCTTTGATAAAGCGGTCGATTCGCTCGTTGGACAACGGATGATGTTTGTAAGTATTCCTAATTCGCCCGCTAGGTGTTTTGGCTAGTAAAAACAAAACCTCTTTCGTTACATCTACAGCTATTTTTTCGTTTTTTCATAATGACAATAAGTTCTCGATAATGAGCATTCTACCTGTAGAAGACCAGCTCATGCCGAACCAGTTATCAATATAGTGGATTTGTCCTTTCTTAACTGCCCGAATGTTCTGCCATATGCTATCTTTTTGTAAGGAACGGAACACATGTTCATCTTCTGGAAAATGGAAAATCTTTTGAATAAATAAATGGTCTGTGTCTAAATCCGGATACTTATCCGGTGAAAATTCAACATTCATTGAACTTGCGGGTACACAAAACCCTGGTTTAAGCTCCAATTCGCCATAAATCAGTTCGTTAAGCGGATGAAACTTCATCCCTTGAATGCGAATAAGCTTGTGTACTACACGCATCAATGTGATGCTTGCGTCTCCAAAACGACTATGAAGGATTGGTTTACTTTCTTGCACTCTTTTATCAGTCGACTCGATGCAGCGTTCTGCTTCCTTTTCCCTTCCAACCAAAGCTCCGATTTGTCTATAGACTTTCCGCCAGTCCATGGTGAAATCCAGAAGATGAGTTGGGGCGATCGCTTTAAGCTGTTCCAGGTAAGGGAGGTGAAAGCTATCGCCAATGATGAGTTCTGGATTCGCTTGCCGAATTTGAGATAGATGATTACTGACGTTTTCTTCATGCTCATCTTTATTGGTGGTTTTCGCTTGATGACAGTTGGCTGAATAGACCGGATCGACGCCGAGCGACATAAGAATGTCATGAAAGCGAAGGCAAGAAACAGATGCAATCCGGATATTCCGTCTTTTTATATATAAAGTCGGTGAGATTCCTGTTTTTTGTTTGAACAGGCGGCTAAAATAAAATTCGTTACTAAATCCACTTGCGGAAGCCACTTCTTTAATCGTATACCGTCGCGTGAGCAATAAGTGTTTCGCATGTTCGATGCGGTGGGCATTCAGATAATCAATAGGGGATACACCCTTGATTTTTTTAAATTCTCGAGAATAGGAAGTCGGGGTATAGCCCGCGATTGCTGCCAAGTGCTCCAATGTCAACTTGCGATCGAAATGCTGATGCATATGTTCGATGCTTAGCTTGATCCCATCGGATATTCGCGATGCGTTCTGCTCATTTTGACGGATATAACGCAACAACTGAGCCAGCCATTCCTGAAAATAAGCGTTGATTTCCAAAGGTGGTGTTGTTCGAGAACGAACAGCAGCATAAAGTGTTTTGATTTGGTCAAGCATTATGCCGTTATAATCTGGAAGAATCGGGATCGCACCAGGTGTTAAAGGTGCGAATGTCTCGGGAGTTACAGATGGTTTCCAATGCTTGGGACATATGCAACGAGTAAAAAGAAGATAATAATGAATAGGCTCACGATGCGTTTCTACTTTGATGTTCATGTTTGGCAAAAGAAAAAACAGCTGATTCCGCTGAAGAATATGAACAGACTCATTAATATGAAGAAGGCCATCACCTTGTATTACATAGATAAAAGTAGGAGTAGGGATAGTGAACAATCTTCGGGTGTAAGTTGCATCATATTGTCTTTTAAATATGGATGATAATGACAGTATCATTTCTCGTTCCAATGTCACACTCTCCTTATTTTAGGTTGTAAGGGAAGCTGCAATTTCTGTTTGTGTGCGAAAGTTACAAAGGATTGTGCAAAATCCGACATGTTTTTTAGACATAATTGTGCATGTACAAGAAACGAGTGATATTCATATAATTGATTGTGATAATCAATATCAATTATAAAGGTATTGTAGATTTAAATACAATTAGGAGGAGTGCGATATGTGGCTTTTTTTATCTAAGCGTTTTCCTTCTCGTGATCTTATGAGCATGTTGGCTTTTGGTCTATCCTTTGTTCTGCTATTGTTGCTGACGGCTTGTGGCGGAACAACGGAGCAGCCGAAAACGAAGGAAGGGGCTGCCGCATCGGAGGAAAATTCCGGTGGAGAATCAAAAACAAGAACGATTCGCCATGTGATGGGGAACACCCCCATTCCCGCTGAACCTAAACGGATTGTAGTGTTAGACAATGCCGCATTGGACAATCTGCTTGCCCTTGGTGTGACACCGGTCGGCGCGGCGTCTGTCGCCTCATTTGATGAGCCATTTCCTTCTTACCTTAAGGGAACAGAAGGGATTGCTAAGATTGGAACGATCGAGCAGCCGAATTTAGAGGAAATTATGAGGTTAAAGCCTGATTTAATCATTGGAACCAAAGTAGAGCATGAGGCTATTTATGACAAGCTTGCAAAGATTGCACCTACTATTTTTATTGAAAATGTAGGAACTGCGTGGAAAGAAAACTTGCGTTTGCATGCAGAGGCCATAGGGAAAAAAGAAGAGGGGAAAAAGTTGATAGCAGCGTATGAGCAACGGATTGAACAATTTCGATCGAGATTAGGAAACCGTACAATCGAAATCGCGTTGCTGCGTCCAAGAACGGATCATGTGCGAGTGTATTTGACGGATTCTTTTAGTGGCATTATTGCTCATGAAGCAGGATTAGCTCGCCCTGAATCACAAGCAGAGAGAGGACAACAACATGTGGCCATGACTGAAGAACAGATTGCTGATCTAGATGCAGATGTGATTCTCATATTTGGACGTGAAGAGGAGATGGGATTTTTTAATGAAAAAATTTTGACTAATCCAATATGGAAAACGTTGAAAGCAGTCAAAAATCAAAAGGTGTTTTATGTCAGCCCAGAAACTTGGTTGAGCGGGCACGGTATACAAGCTGCTAATTTGATGCTAGATGACCTCGAGCAATTCATCCTTGCGCCATAATATAGGGAGTGAGTGGGGCATGCGTGTGGCAGGAATATTTGTGGGTTTTGGCGTGGTACTTGTCGCTTTTGCAGCAAGTATCGCTTTTGGTAAAGCGGCGATTCCTCTTGCGACTGTATGGAATGCGCTATGGTATTTTGACGGATCACAGGAGCATCTGCTGATTCGCACGGTTCGATTTCCCCGTGCGCTAATTGCCACGGCAGTAGGAGCTTGCTTGGCTACCGCAGGTGCTATTATGCAAGGAATAACACGCAACCCCTTAGCCGGTCCTGAGTTGTTCGGAGTGAACCAAGGGGCATCCTTGGCTGTAGTTGTCTATATTTTTCTTTTGGATGGGGAGTCTCTGTTTGGGCATTTAGCTTATGCGTTGGTTGGTGCTGGTTTATCGGGGGGATTGACCTATGTGTTGGGATCGCTTGGTCGTCAAGGGCTGACGCCAGTCAAGCTTATCTTGGCTGGTTCAGCTATTAATTTATTTTTCGCTTCTCTCATTCAAGGTGTTCTCGTGATGGATGAGCGTTCACTGGATACGATGCGCTTTTGGTTGGCCGGGGCGCTGACTGGCCGCGATATTTCTCTATTTATGAACGTTTTACCTTTAATGGTCTTAGGGCTGATTTGTGCAATTGTGTTGGGAAGACAAGTGAATTTAATTAGTCTTGGAGAGGAGACAGCCCGTGGACTTGGTCAACGGCTAGTGTTAGTTCAATTAGGGGCGTTGCTAGCTGTGATTTTGCTGGCTGGTGCATCAGTAGCGATTGCTGGACCTATCGGTTTCATTGGATTAGCTGTTCCTCATGTAGCGAGAGCTTTGGTTGGGAGCGATTATCGGTGGATATTGCCCTATTCCGCTATATTGGGGGCGCTGTTGCTTTTGTTGGCAGACATTTTGGCTAGATTTGTGTGGCCGGCTCAAGAAATCTCCGCAGGAATTGTGACAGCTGTCCTTGGAGCGCCGTTTTTAATTTATTTGGCGCAAAAGAGGGGATGAGAAATGGTTGGATTTGTGTCTAGTCGTTTATTCGCTTTGATTCTCTTGATGCTGTTTGTACTGAATGCGACCATTGTGTTGCTGCATATCGTGTTGGGTGCTTATTCTGTCCCGCTGCACGAGGCTTTCCAAGCTCTTGTTGCGGGAGGGGCTGACGAATATCATTTTGTCGTGCGAACCTTGCGTTTGCCTCGCGCTCTTATCGGCTGTTTGGCGGGAGCTTGTTTGGCCATCTCTGGGGCGTTGCTGCAAGGGATTACCCGCAATCCGTTAGCTGCCCCTAGTATCGTTGGAATTAATTCAGGAGCGGCACTGGCGGTGGTGATGACAATGGTAGTGTGGCCCGCTCTATCCGTGCTTTTTTTGCCGCTAATAGCATTTGTTGGCGCGTTGGGGGCGGGCGGATTCTCTTATTTACTAGCTAGCCGGCGTAGCCTTTCTCCAACGCGCCTCCTAGTCGTAGGAGTTGGTATTTCGGCTATTGCAGGAGCCCTTGTCACTTTCCTACTAACAGTTGGAAAAATCAACGATGTTCAGAGAGCAATAATCTGGATGGCTGGAAGTGTATATGGACGAAGTTGGGAGCATCTTTGGCCGCTATTACCATGGCCTCTTATACTGATTCCTGCAGCTTGGATGTTATCCCGTCGTCTTGATTTACTTCAATTGGGGGAGGATGTGGCAGTGGGGCTAGGAGTGAATATGAAACGGGTGCGGACTTTGTTGTTGCTCATTTCTGTCAGTTTGGCCGGCGCGGCGGTGGCCACAATTGGTACGGTCGGCTTTGTTGGGCTGATGGCGCCCCATATAGCTCGTTATTTGACGGGAGCGTCTTTTCGGAGATTGCTTCCAACAGCTGCTTTAGTAGGGGGAGCTCTTGTGGCAGGTGCTGATTTGCTTGGGCGTATTCTATTCAAACCGCTAGAAATTCCTTGTGGCATTTTAATTGCCTTGGTTGGCACACCGTATATGGTTTACTTGCTATATCGACAGCGAAGTTTGTAAGGAAAAGGTGGGTGCCTGTCACTTGTCGAATGGATTCTTGTTTGCATGTTTTCCCCGTTGATCGCTAAGAGATTCTCCATTACGATACTTTTTTACCCATCCCTTTACTTGAGTACAGCTTGGAATTCCCAATTTCTTCGCAATCTCTTGATAGCTCATTCCCTCATTCTCATCCATGTGAATCGCTCTTTGTTTGAATTCCTCCGTATAATGGTGAAATGTTTATCCTTTTCGTGCCATAAAAAATCCCCTCCAAGTATAGTGGAACACCCAACGATTAAAAATGGGCTTTTTACACTGTCTACTTAAAGGGGATAATATCAGGTAAGGGCAATTTCGTGAAATGAATATTCATTACAGACCAGCATTTTTCGATATGTGATGTCATTTCTAATAATGAAAGCTTTTTTCTAATTAACTTTTGCATCACCAATGTCTAATGGTTATTATATAGAAAAAAATGTAAATCCCTCTTATGCTTTTGTATCGATTTTATTTATTAAAGTTTCATCCTTGTCGACAAGGCCTAATTGAAATGCCTTTGATATAACATCTTTTACTTTTAATGTAAATTCAGGATCTTTACTATAATTCATTTGTATTTGAAGTGCGTCTCTATGAAATTTAGACATTTCCCCGGCGTTTTCCTTGCTTACAACTTTATTTTGATTCAAAAGTTCGTTAAATTGCTCAAAAGAAATATCTTTCGATTTTCCACCAACAAATTCAGTTCCATCCTTTATGCTTTTTTGAAATTTAGCAAATAATGTCAATCGAGTATAAGCAGCGAAATTTGGGTCATTTGGTTTGATTTGCATTTTTTTACCTCCTATTTATTAACTGTAATGAATAGATTATCATAAATTGTATTATTAGGTGGATAATAATTATTTGCTGATACAGTAAACGTGCCCGATGAAACTGCCGAAAGTGGGATACCTATATATTTTATGGTCCCTATAACGATATTGTTTGAATTCGTTACATAATCATCTGGTAATGCCTGGAATGTACTAGATGTGATATTATTACCGTTGTTATATATTCTTAATGTACCAGCTTGAATGGTTCCTTCAACATAGACTGCAATATATCCATTTTCGCCACTCATCGGTATACTAGCAGATTGTTGGTTAAAACCGATTTTTTCCCAATTTCCATTTTCTCCGTCTGATGTTACTCCAATAAATTGAATGTTTGTTCACGCTGGGGCTGGAGCTGCATGTGCTGATCCACTAAACATAAATGGAATAGCTAGTAAACTTACTAAGAATACGGATAGTACCTTTTTCGTAAATATTTCCTCCCCTTTATAGTTTTTCCAATAATCAACTATAATTATTTTACACGAAAAATTTAAAAAATTTAACCTTTTGTACTAAAAAAAGGGAAAAGGTACTATGTTTATGTTTTGTTAATTCTTTGAAAATTTAATCTCTAATAATTCCAATAAAAGCTCATGAAGGGCTGCATCCATATGTTTAATAGAGTTGTAGTTTGCAAAGTTTTGGATAAAAGTTTTTGATTCTAACACCATACTGACAGGAAAAACATTTCATCCGGATATGAATAGGACTACGTTGTTAGTCTGTTCTGCCCACTATTCCGCTTTCCTGAATGCCCTATCTTTTTTGATCCATGATTTTATTTACGGATCCATAAAAATTGGGCTCAACTTATCAATCCACTAACAAAACCAATCCATTTTCAAGTTCCTCTTTCATCAGAAATTTTTTAATCATTTATACAATCTTTCCCTTTTCTGAAAACAACAACAGGTTAAAAAATAACACGATGAACGCAGCTAGGTGGGGGTTCCTAAGGTCTTAAGGCAAGTATAAAAAGCAGACAGTCACAACGACACAAACATTCAGACAGATACCTGTCACTTGTCGAAAAGGTAGAGTAAAAAGCACCATATCAATGGCGATTTCGTATATAAGTTTTACTTCCTATTTGTTAGTTGGATATTTGGGAGATATGATCAATATACGTTTTATTTATCTTGCTTTATCCATTATTATTATCTTAGGTGGAACGTTCTCAATGACTTCTATTTATTTACTTAAAATATATAATAGGCAGAACTTAAACATGACGATTAAGTAGTGGTATCGTGTTGTACGATATGGCCCGAAACCGAGGTTTGTCCAAGAATGGTCATCCGTAAGCCCGTCATATCCCTTTAGCATAAGGATCACCATCATGTGAGCAGGCCCATTCTGCCCCATGTTTCACATCATCCGCCGAGAAGCCTTCCACCTCTAAACGGAGCAGAGGAGGGGAGGGGAGTGTTGTCGACGAAATTTTTTTTCCCTTGAAAAGCTAGGGAACCTTGATATCACCATATTTCTAGAGGGAGGATGTCCCATGTTATTTATAGATAATAAAGGAATCACAGATCCAACCGTTAACTTGGCTATTGAAGAATACGCTTTAAAACATTTAGATAGTAATGAAACGTATTTATTATTCTACATAAACGAGCCGTCGATCATTATTGGCAAAAATCAAAATACGATTGAAGAAATTAATGCGGAGTATGTGGAGAAAAATAACATTAAAGTGGTTAGAAGACTTTCAGGTGGCGGAGCGGTTTATCATGATTTCGGAAATTTGAACTTTAGTTTTATTACCAAAGATGATGGAGAAAGTTTTCATAACTTCAGAAAATTTACGGAACCGGTGATCCGCGCTTTAAAAAAGCTTGGGGTCAATGCTGAACTCAGTGGCCGTAACGATATTGTCGTAGATGGAAGGAAAATTTCCGGAAATGCGCAATTTTCGACGAGAGGACGAATGTTTAGCCATGGAACATTAATGCTTCATTCAGAGATTGACCATGTGGTATCTGCACTCAAAGTGAAAAAAGAGAAAATTGAATCGAAAGGAATTAAATCCATTCGAAGCCGTGTGGCCAACATTTCTGAATTTCTTGATCAAAAAATAACGATGGATGAGTTTAAAACATTATTGCTGCAATATATTTTTGAGGGGAAAGAGCCCATTCCCGAATATCAGTTGACAGAAAAAGATTGGGAAGAAATTCATCGCCTTTCGGAGAGAAGATACAAAAATTGGGATTGGAACTATGGGAAATCGCCGAAATTTAATTTGCAGCATTCGCGAAGATTCCCGATTGGCTCCATTGATGTTCGTCTTGAAGTGAATAAAGGCATGATTGAAAACTGCAAAATTTATGGAGACTTCTTTGGTGTTGGGGATGTCAAAGAGATTGAAGAACGATTAACAGGAATAAAATATGAAAAAGCTGAAATTGAAAAAGCGCTCAATGGGATAGATGTTAAACATTATTTTGGCAACATATCATTGGAGGATTTTTTACAAATTGTATATTGATTTGCTGTTTAAGGGGCTGTCCAAAAAGTGGATAGCCCCGCTGATAAGGTAGAGCATGGGATGTTCGTAATGATCCTTTAGCAAACTATGCCCAAAACCGCAAAGCATAGAAGTATAAGTATGACTGATAAAAGTACAGCCCTCCATTTCTTCTTCAAAATGGCTCTCCCTCCGTTGCAACAAGCGGCTATCATCCCTTGATTCCTTTACAATAGTTCACTTGTCTATCACCTGAATCTTTTCTGCCCCAACCTGCAAAATTTTCGACTCTTGTACAGGCGGGGCATACCAAACTCTAATTTTTTGACCAACATTTATCTTCTGATAATCTTTCTCATGAACATAAAATAAAAAACTATCGTGATGAGCTGCATATGTCAATATTTCGTCCTCGGACATACGGCGTATATCTTCTTTTGTCATATCTTGAATAACCAATAGCCTTTTACCGTTATACTCTTTCTTTAGCGCTACATACCCCTCAAATAAAACAAAATCAGACCGTTTTCTTCCTGTTTCCTCATTATCACAAGAAATGAATAATAATGGTATAAAAAAACAAATAATTAATTTTTTCACAGTTACCTCCTAACCAAGAACGAAGGTGTCATTCTGTATGTTTGTGAACCTTTTTAGCCGGGAATCATTAGCTACAGTGCTGGTGGAAATCAAACTGCTTCTATTTTATAATAAAGATTTTATATTATTAAAGATGATTCTGTGAAATATGGAAATGTTGTAAAATAAAAGTATGTTTCTCTTTGTTTTGAACTTACAATGAGTATTTTGATGGTGGCAATAGCGAATGGTCTATTTGGGGGAGGATGGATAATGAGACGACTTTTTATCAAGCAGAAGCTATTTAGTATGGGTGAAAAATTTACAGTCAAAGATCATACGGAAAAAGATGTTTATTACGTGGAAGGCAGTTTTATGAAAATTCCTAAAACGTTTTCAATCCGGAATGCAAGTGGAGAAGAAGTGGCTCTTATTACGAAAAAAACGTTCAGTTTTTTACCGAAGTTTTTTGTAGAGGTGAATGGTCAAGAAGTCTTAACGATAAGAAAAGATTTTTCTATTTTGAAACCGCGCTATACGATTGATGCAGCCAATATTGAAGTTCGTGGTAATTGGTGGGAAATGGACTTTCAAGTTTTGCGGCAGGGGAAGGTTGTCGGCTATGTTAGTAAGAAGTGGTTCACTTGGGGGGATCGTTACGAAGTTCAAATATTGGATGAAGAGATGGAAAAGATCATCATCGCCATTGTTATTGCTATTGATTGTGTAAAAGCTGACCAAGCTAATGCTTCCACCATTCATACTAGTTCATAAAAGGAAAGCCTGCTACGTGGGAACGGGTGCCAGTCACTTGTCGAAAATCATTTAGAACCCCTTCAACTGCTTAAAATACGGCTGGAGGGGGGATAGGAAGGGACTGTGGCGTAGAAAGAACTTGAACCCAATGCAACATCAGTCAAATCGGAATTTTTCTACCTGATCAAAAATGAATCATAGGGCTGACTCATCATCTTAAAATATTTTTAACAACTGGTAGATCCGCTGCCCTCGTTGTTTACAACGAAGCGGCTTTGTTTTTTGATATGTCTGAAGTGTGATGGTGTTTTCATTAGGATGAAATCGCCTGCGCCTTTTCCGGCAAATAATCGACGAATGACAGGCCCTGTCCCTTTCCCCTCGTTTTTATTTATTCTTCTATTCCTAAAGCCTGGAGGTAATGTGTCAAACTTTCCTCTACACATTTGGTCACCAGTTCGGTAAAGGGCTTCAATTCCCCTTCTACACTTGCTTTTTCTAACGCTTCATAAATACTTTAAGCGATGTTCAGGGCTTGCCTTAATAATCGCAGGAGGGTATCCATGGTGCATGAGTATAAAGTTCATCATCAAACGTGCGGTTCGTCCGTTCCCATCCGCAAAAGGATGGATATAGACAAGCCGAAATTGAAGCTCTGCAGCTAATTGGACGGGATGAAGCACGGTCTTATTTTGTTCATACCAAGAAAATAAATGATTCATTTCCTCTTGGACATTTAAAAAATGAACAGGGTGATGAACGCTTCCTGAGATGCCTACATGATGTGTTCTGTATTTCCCTGCATTTTCATTGTCAATAAATGAATTTGTTTCAAAACCCATTCTGTCATGATACCGGCTCTTCGACGAAATCAATCGCCTCAGCATGGTTAATCGCTTCAAAATGTTCTTTTAATTTTTTTCCTCCAATCGTAATCCCTTCTTCTACCACCATTTTTGTTTCCAACAAATTCAATGTATTTCCTTCCATAGCGTTAGAATTGTAAATCCATTCAATACGGAATACTTCGTGTACGTTTTTTACAAACTAGGCGGCAGCGGTCTTTGAGCATCCAGCTTTGCCTTTAATTCATCTATTTTTTGAAACATGCCTTTCACCTCTTGATAGGAATCGCAATGGCGAATAGGTTGATATACCGCTTTAATTATACTTTATGGAACGTGTTGCAAAACGCATAACGGGTGCATAAAAGGACGCAAAAAATCCACCGTCTTGGAAATCATATACAGTGACCAAAAACACATTTCCAAGGGGTGGACACTATCATGATTTCCAATTTTGTTATCGAACATGCACTGAATAGCGAAATGGATCCTCTTTTACAGGCTTTATTTCAATACATCGACCAACTTTCTTTACCAGAAACACCTTATATAACCGGGCGACCACCGATTTCGAAAAAATCATTGTTAAAATGTTTCTTTTTAAAAACCTATTTTTCCATTGATTCTTTACGTCAGTTAGTGGAAACACTCGATCGATTTGGCTACTTCCGGCGTATTTGTGGACTCAAAGAGGTTCCACATCTTTCTACGTTTTCACGTGCAGGTAAGTGGT
>NZ_NASY01000024.1:0-5913 GCF_002075365.1 Anoxybacillus sp. UARK-01
AATAAATATACAGAATTAAATTCCATTAAAATTTTTTTGAAGAAAATAGTAATCTTTCAAATGTTCTTAGAATAAGATATAATCACAATTCCATAAAATAAATGCAATGAAGAGAAGAGTAGGTAAAATTAATTCTTCACAGAGAGCTCCGATAGCTGAGAAGGAGTAAGAATATTTTACTGAACCAAGTCTCTGAGCAGCATTTTGGAACCTAGTTTAGGGGATAATGTGACAGGTGCTCCTGTTATAGAGCAAGGGTATAAATATTATTTATTGTACCTGATAAGGTTAATATGGTGACATATTAACAAATTGGGGTGGCACCGCGAGAAAATCTCGTCCCCAAGGCAGAAATGTCTTGGGGACGAGATTTTTTTATAAAAATTTAAAATAGGTAACATAAGGAGGAATCTTAATGAGTATTAAAAAAGTATTAGAAGCCTGGCGTTATCCATTAATCCTATTGCTGAGTATCGGCATATCTGGTGTAGGGAGTTGGGTTTATTTTATAGCACTAAATCTTATAGTACTTAATATTACTGAATCGGCACTTGCTGTAACAGGATTATATATTATTAGAGCTTTATCTACTTTGTTTACAAATATTTGGGCTGGTAGTCTCATAGATCGTTTGAATAAAAAATATCTAATGATCGCTCTCAATATCTTTCAAACAGTGTTAATAGTATTACTTCCATTATTTTCTTCTTTAGGATCGATTTATTGTATGGTATTTTTTATCACAATTGCTAGTTCTATGTATCATCCAACATCTATGACTTACATAACGAAATTAATACCAGCGGAACAAAGAAAAAGATTTAATTCATTGCGAAGTTTACTTGATTCCGGAGCTTTTGTGACAGGACCAGCAATTGCAGGAATGATGTTTACAATTGGAACACCTAACATGGCTATTTATATTAATGGCTTAGCTTTATTTATATCCGCATTAATCACTTTAGTGATGCCAAATGTTGAAGCCTCTACACAACTTGAAGGAGTTTCAGAGAGAAAATTATCATTTACATTATTAAAAGAAGATTGGAGAGTTGTTATTAGATTTAGCCGTGAATACACACATATTATGATTGTATATTTTTTATTTAGTGCTATAGTAGTCTTGATGACTGCTACAGATTCTTTAGAAGCTGCTTTTGCAACTCAAGTATTAAATTTATCTGAAGGAGAATACGGGGTTTTAGTCAGTATTGCTGGTGTAGGTGTATTAATAGGCTCTTTAGCTAATACAATGATTGTTGAAAAGACTCCAACATCTTGGCTAATAGGCATGGGGGCAATGGTTATTTCAATTGGTTACTTAATTTTTACGTCTTCAAACACATTCCTTGTAGCATCCGTAGGATTTTTTCTTCTGTCATTTGCTACCGCATTTGCAAATACAGGATTCTATACTTTTTATCAAAATAATATTCCAGTGGATGTTATGGGGAGGATTGGAAGTGCATACGGTTTTGTTGAAGCATTCTTAATAATCTTATTTACAGCTATTTTCGGGTTTGCTTCTGAACAATTATCTATTAGGTTCGTTGTATTTTCAGGCTCATCAATTATGTTATTAGTCTCTCTCGCACTTTTTATATTCATAGTTCAACCTTCCAAAGCAAAATTAAACACTTAATTTTCAGAGCTTGAAAAATCGTTCAGTAATATACCTCTAATAAAAAGTTTATTTAAATAGTTAGCTGTCCTACAATCAAGCAGACAGTCAAATGAAAATGTTAAAACAGCCTTGTCTGTTTTCTGCAACTAAAAAGTTAAGCGAAACGCAAGACTTTTTTCAGCACCCCAAGCCTTTTCATTTTATATGTTCATATAAGAATTGTCAACAACGATTTAAAATTGGTTCTCCCGCAATTTTGGTGAAGAAATCAAGGATAGATTCATGTGGTTAACTAATATTTTTTTAGAAAAGTATTAAACGAATGGGTAAAGGACCTTTTTGCTCAGTAAATCGAACTTGGCTCGCCCATACATTTGGCGTTTGATGACCTTTAGACGGTTTACTTGTCCTTCTACAATGCTGTTGCTCCAAGAGTAGGATCATGCGTGTTTGACCGATTCTATATCTGATCGTATGTATTTGATAAATTGTTGTACTTCGTGTATCTTACTGTCTTCAGCCTGTAAGAGCCATTCCTGAAGTGCTTGTTCGTTCATTAGCTTCTGGAAGGCCTGAATAACGGATTTTAGCCGATGCAAAGCTTGGTGTTGTTTGAAGCACTTGTCAAAGAGGATTTGTTCCTCCTGCGTAGGGAGAAGTTGGGACCACAAGTATGCTTGTAGTTTATATCTAGAAATACGAATCTTGTTGGTGTTTTTTTCATTCATCTCCCGCTTTCTTAGCCTTGCAATATAGTCCTGTAATGTAGACAATGACTGATCATATCCCTGTTTTTGTATCACAGAAAAGATATGATTGACCGTTGCCTGTGCTTGTAGAAGCTCTAGGATTTCCGAACGGTAGAGATCGGCACGATGTCTACCACGCCGTATATGCTTCGGGGGCTTTTTCAGCTGTAAGTATTTGTCTAATGTTTTTCTATCCATGCCAAACTCCCTTATGATGTCTGCTTTACGTTGTCCTTCCTTATACCGTAGTTGTACTTGCTGTCAATAACGATTTAAAATTCCCCAATTTCAACGAAATGAAATTCCCCATTATGAACGTTTAATTAGGCAACTGGGCAGGATAAACTCCTGCTTTTTTCTTTTCTCGTAGACGATAAGAATCGCCTTTGATATTAAAGGTAATGGCGTGATGTAATAGGCGATCTAAAATCGCTGTCGCTCGTACATCATCACCGAATACTTTCCCCCATTCGAGATAGGACTTATTCGATGTGAGAATCATAGATCCTTGTTCATATCGTTTCGATACGACCTGAAAAAAGACATTCGCCGTTAGCTCATCAAAAGGAAAGTAACCGACCTCATCCATAATGAGTACATCTGGACGACTCCAACGATTCACTAATCGCTGGAGAGTCCCTTTTTCGTTTGCCTTTCGGCATTCAGCCACTACATCGTCTGCGGTTAAGAATAAAGCGGTATACCCTTGAGTGATGGCTTCCACCGCAAAGGAAATCGCTAAATGCGTTTTTCCAACACCCGGTGGGCCTAGTAAGATTCGATTTTCCCCGTTGGCAATAAACCGACAGGGCAGTGTTTCTTTGACTCTCTTTTCACTGATACTCGGTTGAAAGGAAAAATCAAAGTCATGAATCGTTTTGATAGAAGGTAATTTTGCTCGTTTCATTCGCTTTTCTAGTTGTTGAGACTCTTGATATTCAATTTCTTGTAAAACAATCGTGTTTAGAAACTCAGAATATGATACATTATCTCTAGAAGCGTCTTCTAATAAGCTATCTAGTTGGTGGGCTGTATGGTACCAACCAAGCTTTTTTAGGCGTTCGATTAACAGTTCGTTCATCATACAGTCTCACCTTCTTCCAATGCTGCGTAAGCAGCGAGAGGGCGTTGTTCTACTTTAGGAGAAGGGACAGTAGAATGAGGGTCGTTGGTCGCCAAACCTTGAACACCTTTGATTCTCTGTCCTTTTTCTTTTGTATGTAATCCCTCATAATGTTCCATCTGAACATGAACGGTTGCTTTTCCTGTCAAAATGGGATGTTTGGCCATACACTCATGCTCATCATAAATCTCGATACAATGATCAAGAGTTTCTTTCACTTTTACTATTTGCCCTGCATAACGATAAGGGACAGAATATTTTTTCCCTCTGTATGAAACAAAACAATCTCGACTTACTTCTCGTGTTTCCCATCGACATGTAGGGAATAACGGTTTCACTCCCCATGTTTGAAGGAACTTCTGTTCCTGTTCCAAACGTTGAATCGGTGGTTCATTGGTCGTTTGATTTGGTTTTCGATTAGCCACTTGATCTAGCCATGTACGAATCGCTTCGTTTAATGCAGAAAGAGTAGGTTCATGCTTTCTCTGAAAGAAATTATTTTTCAAATAGTGGACCACTCTTTCTACTTTTCCCTTGGTTTGTGGGCGTTTCGGTCGACATGCTTTCGGAACAATCCCATAATACGCGAGAAAATCCTCAAATGTTCGATTAAATCGAATTTCAATGGGACTATGTTTCAAAACAACGGTTTTCATATTGTCATAGAGAATCTGTTCAGGAATACCGTTAAAGTAAGAAAATGCGTTCATGTGGCATTTCATTCATGTTTCTACATTCATATTGGTTGTAAACTCCACATATTTCATCCGAGAATAACCAAGTACCATCACGAAGCCATAAACATCTTGATATTGCCCATCTACTAAATACTTCCCCACATAGGCCCAGTCCATTTGAGCTTGTTTGCCCGGTGGTGTTTCATACCGTAAGGTGGCTTGTTTCTTTGGCTGTTCCCGATAGGGACGAACAAAATCTCTTCATATCGTCATCTTGCCGGTGTATCCCATCGCTTGAATCTCTTCTAAGAGAACCACACAATTTGTCGTTCCTTCTTGTATTCGTTGAAGTAGATAGTTTTTATAAGGATCTAGTTTACTTGCTTTCTTTTTCTCACTGACTTTACGCTCTGGAAGTTTGTCCCCCTTTAGATACTTACGAATCGTTTTACGATCAAATCCTGTTTCTTTGGCAATCGCTGTTTGAGTCCAGCCTTTCTGATACAACTCTCGAATCATAAAAAACTCTCCAATCTTCAGCATCGTTTCTCCACTCCATCTAAGATGTCGTTTTGAAACGATTATCTGTTATTTTTGGGGAATTTTAAACCGCTGTTATTGGGGATTTTATCACCGTTGATGACAGCTAAAAGGCCAAATGCATTAAAGTATACGGATTTTTACGAGAAAATGCCTTCAGAATGGCAAGATTATTTTTCACATTGTACCATTCAGGAAAAACAAAAAACGTTACAATTACTGGCGTTTTACTAAAAGAGCACGATTTTGAAATTTCAACGCAAGCCTTACGGCTCGCTTCGCAATATGGGCATCCGAGTGTAGATTCCATTAAGCAAGTATTCTATCAGTTAATCAATGGAAGAGGGATAAGGGAACCCATTCAGCCAAAAATAAGCGTTCCCACTATGCCTGAAGCCTCTAGAGGACTTAGTCATTATGATCAATTTTTCGAGTCCACCGGAGGTGAAAGATAAGTGGAAACGCAAATGAAAGAGTATGCCAAAAAACTAAAACTAAGTTGGATCCCAGCGAATTATCAAACGATTCAAGCAGAAACACATGAGGAATATTGACTGAAGTTGTTTGAGCACGAAGTGCAACACCGAGGGGAAAGAAGAATCAATTTATTACTGAAACAAGCAACATTACCCAAAATTCCGAATAAGCCTTTTGATTGGAAGGATATTCAGTTAGCCCTAGGCATTACAAGGGAATATGTCCTTCAAGGCGATTTTATCGAAAATCAAGAAAACCTTATTTTTTATGGTGGAGTCGGAACGGGAAAGACGTTCCTTTCCACTCTCATTTCCATAAATACCATTAAGAAAAAGGGAAAGAAGGTGAAGTTTTATACTGCAGCTGCGCTAGTGAATGCGTTATTAGAAGCAAATGACAAGGGATCACTAGGCAAATTGTAATGCCCCCCATTGTCAAGACACAATTTCGGAAAAAATAAGTTAAGTCCTCCTTCAATTGTAATGGGGAGCGGATGCCGTTAAGCAGTCCGCGCATACACATCTGCCGGCTTGGCGTAACCCAACGCCTGATGGGGGCGTTCGGTATGGTAAAAGCGTAGATAAGCTGTAATCGCCTTGCGAAGCGCCCGAGGGTTCTCATACTCATTCAGATAGATTTCCTCATATTTGAGCGAACGAAAGAAGCGTTCCGTACGGCTGTTATCCCGTGCCCGGCCTTTGCCGTCCATCGATACGTTTACGT
>NZ_NASY01000025.1:0-39605 GCF_002075365.1 Anoxybacillus sp. UARK-01
AGATGTGTATAAAGGACAGCACCTTACTTCTGCTTATCAATCAGGCTTTTTGGTTGCAAGCATGTTAATGGTTGCGATGTTTATTCCATCTCTGTTTTTAACCAATAAGGTAAAATCAAAGGCGTAATATTCCATGTATTTTGAGGTTTTCTGAATGAAGACAACATTACTAGTAATCATGGAGTTTTCGTCTTTATACTTCATATTGGAGATGACAGCAACTAAGCAAGATCAAGAGATAGCGGCTCGCTAAACGAATGGAAAATATGTGTGCTCGTATCCATCGGCGTTGTCGATGCACTTTTTATGCGATGGATGGGATATAGACGGCAGGCGCTTGTCCATAAATAGCGATTTCTTATGCTTAGGCAGGAGAAATGTTGTTGATGGACCATTTTTATTATGGAAAGCATGAATTCATTAAGCTTCTTGTAGTGATTAGTGCTATTTTGAATCATCTTAACCTTGACGTAAGCCCCGACAAGGAGTAAACTACAAATAACTTCATCTCTCTACCATATTAGCAAACTAAAGTATTTCGGTAAAGGCGGGTTACTATGTCTAGAAAGCTGTTTATGTTTGAAAAACCGTTGGGGATGCGCGATACATTACCTTTTTTATATAAAGCGAAGCAGCACGTCCGCCGAACAATGGCGAATGAAATTGAACAATGGGGATACGAGTTTATTGAAACTCCGACGTTAGAATATTACGAAACGGTTGGTACTGCTTCAGCGATTGATGACCATCAATTGTTTAAGCTTCTTGATCAGCAGGGTCATACGCTTGTTTTGCGTCCTGATATGACGGCGCCGATTGCCCGCTTGGCTGCGTCAAAGCTTTACGAAAGCGGAAATCCGCTCCGGTTGGCTTATCATGCGAATGTGTTTCGCGCCCAGCAGCGAGAGGGAGGGCGCCCGGCCGAATTTGAACAAATTGGAGTGGAATGCATCGGCGATGGCACCATTGCCGCAGATGCAGAAGTGATTAGCTTAATGATTGCCGCCTTAAAACAGATTGGGCTTGACCGATTTACAGTCACGATTGGACATATTGGCTATGTCCATGCGCTATTTTTAGATATTTTAGGAAATGAAGAGCGTTCCAATACGTTGCGCCGCTTTTTGTATGAAAAAAATTACGTTGGTTACCGTGAACATGTCAAATCATTGCCGCTTTCCTCGATCGATAAGCAGCGGCTTTTAAATCTGCTTGAATTGCGCGGTGGAGCCGAAAGTATTGAGAGGGCGCGCGAGCTGGTGGATAGAGAGAACGGAATCGACACGATTGCCGAGCTGGAGCAGCTGTATGAACATCTCAAACTGTATCAAGTGACGGAACATATTAAGTTTGATTTCAATCTTGTGAGCCATATGAGCTATTACACGGGAATTTTATTTGAAGTATATGCAGAAAAAGTCGGCTTTCCGCTTGGAAACGGCGGGCGCTACGATGAATTGTTGGAAAAGTTTGAACGAAAGGCTCCCGCTACCGGATTTGGGATTCGGGTCGACCGGTTGATTGAAGCGCTAGGCGAACCGGAGGAGAGCCGGGAGATCCATTGCATTATTTTTAGTCAAGAAAGGCTTTCAGAAGCGATTCAATTGGCGAATCAGCGGCGAAAAAACGGTGAAAAAGTCGTTATGCAGCACATATCGGGAATCGAAAATATTGATGCTTGCGCAAAACAATATCACCACATTACTTACTTAATTGGTCAAAATTCATGATCACGAAATGCTTGTGATCCATGATGGAAGGCGGGTTCCCGACGTTGCCGCTTTTGTGATTGGATGAATATGTGCCGCATGGTCAAAGGAGGAATAGCGTATGTTAACCGTTGCGATGCCAAAAGGCCGCATTTTTGAAGAAGCGGTGGAGCTGCTGCGTCGAGCCGGCTACCGGCTTCCGCCTGAATTGGATGAATCTCGTAAGCTGATTATCGATGTTCCCGAAGAGAAGATGCGTTTTATTTTGGCGAAACCAATGGATGTCAGCACATATGTTGAGCATGGTGTCGCTGATGTTGGGATTGCCGGAAAAGATGTCATGCTAGAAGAGGAACGGGATGTGTATGAGATTTTGGATTTAAAAATCAGCCCATGTCATTTAGCCGTTGCCGGGTTGCCTGATGGAAAAATGAATCGGATTGCGCCAAGAGTGGCGACGAAATATCCGAATATTGCCTCCAGCTATTTTCGCGAAAAGGGAGAGCAAGTTGAAATTATTCACTTAAACGGCTCTATTGAACTTGCGCCGCTCGTCGGATTGGCGGACCGAATTGTCGATATTGTTTCGACCGGAAGAACATTAAAAGAGAATGGGCTGGTGGAGCTAGAGAAAATTGTGGAGGTAACCTCTCGCTTAATTGTGAATCCAGTGAGTTATCGCATGAAGGCAGCGCCTATTCATGAGTTTGTCGAGCGGTTATCAGTCATCATTGGCGAGGAATGAAAGGGGTGGAGTGTGACATGAAGATTGAGCGACTGACGCGCGCCTTATCATTGAAGCGATCGATCGAAACGGGGACCGAACAGCAAAGACAGACAGTCCGAACTATTATTGAAGAGGTACGGCGCAAAGGAGATGTGGCCTTAAAGGAATATACGGAAAGATTTGACGGCGTCTTACTTGAATCGTTGCAGGTATCAAAGCAGGAAATGGACCAAGCTTATGAGCAACTGGATTCCTCCTTGATTGCCATCATTCGCGAAGCGGCGGAAAATATTCGCGAGTATCATGAACGCCAAAAGCGGGAGTCTTGGATGATGATGAAGGAGGACGGAACGATCCTCGGTCAGAAGATCACACCGCTTGATGCGGTCGGGCTTTATGTGCCGGGCGGTACAGCGGCTTACCCCTCTTCTGTTTTAATGAATGTCATTCCCGCACAA
Source organism: Anoxybacillus sp. UARK-01 (assembly GCF_002075365.1). NCBI lineage: Bacteria > Bacillati > Bacillota > Bacilli > Caryophanales > Anoxybacillaceae > Anoxybacillus > Anoxybacillus sp. UARK-01. The sequence goes on from NZ_NASY01000025.1 coordinate 2,895, forward strand.
GTAGCAGGAGTCAAGCGGATTGTGATCGTATCTCCTCCCGATGACCAAGGCAGCTTGCCGGCAGGAGTGCTTGTCGCGGCTTGCGAGCTTGGAATTCAAGAGATTTATAAAATCGGGGGTGCCCAAGCGATCGCCGCCCTTGCTTATGGGACAGAAACCATTCAGCCGGTTGATAAAATTTTTGGTCCAGGCAACATTTATGTGGCGCTGGCGAAGCGGGAAGTGTTCGGGCAAGTGGCGATCGACATGATTGCCGGACCGAGTGAAATCGTGGTGCTAGCTGATGAAACAGCAAAAGCGAATGAAATTGCCGCTGATCTTTTGTCACAGGCTGAGCATGATGAGCGCGCTTCCAGTATCCTTGTCACCCCTTCCATGAAATTGGCGCTGGAAGTCGCGAGCGAGGTAGAAGCACAGCTGGAAACGCTGCCGCGCAAGGAGATCGCCGCTGCCGCTATCGAACAATATGGAGCGATTTATGTGAGCGAGACGATGGAGGAAGCGATCGCCGCCGTTAATGAGCTGGCTCCGGAGCATTTGGAAATGATCACGAATGATCCGATGAGCCTCATTGGACAAATTCGTCACGCTGGCGCGATTTTTTTAGGGCGGTTTAGCTCTGAGCCCGTAGGCGATTATTTTGCCGGCACGAACCATGTGCTGCCTACGAATGGAACGGCTCGTTTTTCAAGCGGATTGAGCGTCGATGAGTTTGTTAAAAAATCGAGCCTTATTTTATACAGCGAACAGGCGCTAGTGGCTAACGCCGCAAAAATTGCTGCGCTGGCGCGGCTAGAAGGGCTGGAAGCACATGCGCGGGCTGTAGAAGAACGTTTGAAAAATCAAGGGGGAGAAACATCATGAGAAAGGCTATGATTTCACGAACGACCAATGAAACAGATATTCAATTGGAACTGACGCTGGAGGGCGAGGGAAAAGCGGAGCTTGAAACAGGAGTGCCGTTTTTAACCCATATGCTGGATCTTTTTGCGAAGCATGGGCAGTTTGATTTACAGGTAAAGGCTGTCGGCGATATTGAAATCGACGACCATCATACAACGGAAGATATCGGAATCTGCTTAGGGCAGGCGCTTCGAGAAGCTTTAGGTGATAAAAAAGGAATTAGACGCTATGGCAACGCGTTTGTGCCAATGGACGAGGCGCTTGCACAAGTCGTGATTGATTTAAGCAACCGACCGCACTTTGAGTTTCGTGGCGAATTCCCAAGCCCAAAAGTTGGGACGTTTGATGTGGAGCTTGTGCATGAATTTTTATGGAAGCTGGCCTTGGAGGCGCGCATGAACTTGCATGTGATTGTTCATTATGGCCGCAATACTCACCATATGATTGAAGCGGTGTTTAAAGCGTTGGGAAGAGCATTGGCTGAAGCGACGATGATTGACCCGCGTGTAAAGGGAGTTCCATCGACGAAAGGAATGTTATAAATGATTGGCATTATTGATTATGGAATGGGCAACTTATACAGCGTCAGCAAAGCGCTAGAGCGCTTGAACTATGAATCTATCGTTTCAGGGAACGTGGATCAGCTCAAGAAAACGAAAGGCCTTATTTTGCCGGGGGTCGGATCTTTTAAAGATGCCATGCACATCTTGAATGAAACAGGGCTGTCTGATTTTATTCGTGAAGCGGTGGAAAACGGAACGCCGCTGCTTGGAATTTGTCTTGGGATGCAGCTTTTGTTCGATGAGAGCGAGGAGAATGGCAGGACGGAAGGGCTTCGGCTATTAAAAGGCCGCGTTGTCCGTTTTCCGGGAACGACCTCAAGTGGTGAAGCGTATAAAGTACCGCATATGGGATGGAATCGCCTGCACATTCGTTATCCGTCTCCGCTTTTTAAAAATGTCGAAGAAGGATATGTCTATTTTGTTCACTCATACTATGTCGATTCAACCGATCAAGAGGTTGTGCTGGCAAGCAGCACATATGATGTGGAAGTTCCGGCTGTCGTGGGTCAAAACTATTTATTTGGAACACAATTTCATCCGGAAAAAAGCAGCAGCATCGGAATGAACATATTAAAAAATTATGCGGATCTTGTGGCAAGAAAGGAGAACGAATGATGGCGGCGTTTACCATTTATCCGGCGATCGACATGCGCGGCGGCAAGTGTGTTCGGCTATTACAGGGCGATTATAATAAGGAAACGGTATATGGCGACTCGCCGTTTGAGATGGCTCGTCTATTTGCCAATCAGGGAGCGCAATGGATTCATATGGTTGATCTCGATGGCGCAAAGGAGGGACGCCGTATCCATGATCGCTTTGTCATTGAGGTTGCCCGGCAGTTAAAGGTGAATGTGCAAGTGGGCGGAGGCATCCGTACGGAAGAAGATGTCGCTTATTACTTGGGTAACGGGGTGGCTCGCGTGATTTTAGGTAGCGCTGCTATTTCCAATCCTTCCTTTGTCAAAAAAATGCTGACCACATACGGCGAGCGCATTGCGATTGGCATTGATGCTAAAAACGGCTATGTAGCAACAGAAGGATGGTTGAATACATCGAGTGTCAAGGCGGAAGAGCTGGGAAAAGAACTGGCCGAGGCTGGAGCGCAGACGTTTATTTTTACTGATATTGCGACGGATGGCATGATGTCTGGGCCGAATATTGAAGCGGTTGTCGATATGGCGCGGGCAACCGGACGGAATGTGATCGCTTCAGGAGGAGTCCGTTCTCTCCATGATTTGCGAACATTGAAGCCGTTTGTCCATGAAGGAGTAACAGGAGCCATTATTGGAAAGGCATTGTATACAAATCAGTTTACTGTTGCTGAGGCGTTAAAGGTGGTGCAGGGCGAATGATTACAAAGCGCATTATTCCTTGTCTTGACGTGAAGGATGGCCGCGTGGTAAAAGGGGTTCAATTTGTGCAGTTGCGCGATGCGGGAGATCCAGTTGAATTGGCGGAATTTTACGACGAACAAGGAGCCGATGAGCTGGTGTTTTTAGATATTTCCGCTTCCCATGAGGGACGAAAAACCATGATCGAAGTCGTTGAGAATGTCGCGGCACAGCTTGCCATTCCGTTTACAGTCGGCGGCGGAATCCATTCGTTAGAAGATATGAAGCGCATTCTTCGCGCTGGTGCGGATAAGGTGTCTTTAAATACGGCGGCAGTCATCCGTCCCTCGCTTATTAGTGAGGGAGCTGATTTTTTCGGTTCACAATGCATAGTCGTAGCGATCGATGCCAAATACGATGAAGAGCTCGGTTCTTGGCGCGTCTATACACATGGAGGGCGCAAGCCGACGAATTGGGAAGTGGTCGAATGGGCCAAGCAAGCGGTAGAGCACGGCGCAGGTGAAATTTTATTAACAAGCATGGACTGTGATGGAGGAAAAAATGGTTTTGACCTTGAGCTTACAAAAAAAGTGAGCGAAGCTGTTTCCGTTCCAGTCATTGCTTCGGGAGGCGCGGGCCATGCAGAGCATTTTGTTTCGGCGTTTCTTAAAGGAAAAGCCGACGCTGCTTTAGCTGCCTCGATTTTTCATTATAAAGAAACGTCTGTTAAAGAAGTAAAAGCCTATTTGCGCGAGAGAGGAGTGCACGTCCGATGAATATTTCTAATATTCGTTTTGATGAAAGAGGGCTCGTTCCCGCTATTGTGCAAGATGCGCAAAGCAAGGAAGTGTTGACACTTGCTTATATGAATGAAGAGGCGCTGCAAAAATCGCTTGAAACAGGGGAAACATGGTTTTATAGCCGCTCCCGCCAAGAGTTGTGGCACAAAGGAGAAACCTCCGGGAATACGCAACGCATTCTTGAGATGCGTTATGATTGCGATCAAGATGCTCTCCTTATGCTGGTAGAACCGCAAGGGCCTGCCTGCCATACCGGAAGCTATTCTTGTTTTTCCGAAACGATCCACGGCGAAGCAGCTGGCGCATACACTGACCGTTTCTCCATTGTTAATCAGCTTGAACAAATTATCGCCAAACGCGAAGCAGAGCGTCCGGAAGGGGCGTATACAACTTATTTATTTGAAAAAGGAATTGATAAGATTTTAAAAAAGCTAGGCGAAGAAGCAACTGAAGTCGTTATTGCAGCCAAAAACCGCAATCCAGAAGAACTAAAATGGGAAGTTGCCGATTTATTGTATCATTTGCTTGTCCTGTTGCGTGAACAAAAATTGCCGCTTGATGCCGTGCTTGCTGTATTAAAGGAGCGCCATGCAGCAAAAGAGTAATTTTTGAGCTGGTTCATAATCGTATTGCGATTGGAGCCAGCTTCTGTTATGTTTAAGTGACATATCCGTTGCCTAAAGGTGCTGCCTGTCCCCTTTTTCTTCGGACTAAAGGTGTTGAAGCGTTATTCCCTCGCTAGCTGTCAATAGATGGATTTTCACACTTCCTTAGTTCAGAGCCCCGCAGCTGAAAAGATCGGCCTCTCGAGGAGATGAATGATGATGGCTAATCACCGGCTGCATTCTGAAGAAAAAATAAACAAACCCCGGTGTGTTGCTTATCCCATAAAAAACAATTGACCTTGCTTGATTCCTAGCTTTTCTGCCATAATCGGCAAACGATCGCTTGCCGACTGGGCATGCATCTGGCGGGAAAAGCTTGTGTCTAGTTCGATCATTCCATGTTTTTAGTAAAATAATGGATCATCAACACTTGTGATCTACATCATTTGATGTGACGGGTTGTTTTTTGAATTGTTGAGTGCTTCTCCTATATTCGCATGATAAGGCAACTCCGGATCCTGAAAAAATGAGGCTCTTCTCTTTTGGAGCAGCTTTATTGTGTCAATTCTTCAGGAATGGATAATAAAACAAAAATTCAGCTTATATCGCTTATACAGTTTTAAGAGAATATGTTATACTTCTTTTCGGTGAATTCAGCGGAACATGGAGGACTAGATGGGAAAACAATTAAAACGAAAACGATCAGCAGCGAAGGTCATTCCGTTTGTGCAAAGCGGAGAGTACTACTTTAAAAAAGGGTTAATTGCTTATAAACGTGGCGATTTGGCGCGAGCGAAAAAATATTTGGAGCGGGCTGTGCAATTGAATGGTCAAGAAGCGATGTTTGCTTTTCAGCTTGCGATTGTATTGACGGAGTTAGGTGAATATCAAGCATCTAATCAGCTGTTTCTGACCGTTGTTCATGAGCTTGATCCCGAAATGAGTGAATGCTTTTATTTTTTAGCTCATAATTATGCTCATCTTGGTCTATTTCGCGAGGCGATGAATCATGCGCAAACCTATTTAGAGCGCGAACCGGATGGTGAATTTTTGGAAGAGATTGAAGATTTAATAGAGCTTTTAAGCATCGAATATGAAGATGATGAGTTTATCAGTCAAGAGGATTTGATCGTAAAACAAGAAAAAGCGCGCTCGTTACTGGAAAAAGGGGATTTTCCGGCAGCAATTGAAGTGTTGGAAGCGATGATTGCTGAATACCCGGAATTTTGGTCCGCATACAATAATTTGGCATTAGCTTATTTTTATATGGGAAATGCTGAAAAAGCACAGAGCGTTATTAATGAAGTGCTTGAAAAAAATCCTGGCAACCTGCATGCACTTTGCAATCGGCTTGTGTTTTTTCATTACTTGCAGGATGAAGCAGAGGTCGCCCGCTTGACAGAGGAATTAGCCTGTGTGCATCCGTTTCTCATTGATCAGCGCTATAAGCTTGGCGCTACATTCGCGCTTGTCGGACGTTTTGACCTTGCTTTTAAATGGCTTCACCATTTGTATAAAATGCGGTTTCATGGTGATTTTTTATTTTATTATTGGCTCGCCTATTCTGCTTATTATACCGGTCATGCCCGTTTAGCCAAAACAGCGTGGGAAAAAGTAATCGATCTGAGCCCTGATAAGAAAGGGCAAGAGCCGTGGGGAGTGTTTGAAGAAAAAATTAAGCGGTGGATGAACGGAACGAATATTGCTGAAGTGCTTTATGGATTATATGTCATCAGCAAATCATTGAATGCGGATGAAGTGAAAGCGTATATCCATGTAAGAGAGACAATGGAACAGCATTGGCTTGTCCGGGAGTTTATTGATTATATTTTGCTTCCAGCGCAAGCAGTGGTCCCATTGTATATCGTAGACGCCTACGCGGTAATGGATGAATTATGGGAAAAAAATGTGTTAGCAGATGAAAAAATGTATATCGCTTGGTTTCATGTGTTCGCCAATGCGGTGGATGTGCTGCGAAACTTCTCCAATTATCAAGCATGGGCGGCAGCGATTGAATATGTATGGAGGCGAAATCAGGGCGAATCCGTGACACAAAAAGGAATCGGAGAAAAGTACAGTATTTCGTTATCAACTGTTCAAAAATATGTAAAACAAGTTCGAAAATGGTTATAATGAGCAAATTAATAGACGTTTATTCAGGACTTATATACGATAAAAGTAAGGAAATAATAAGCAGGTAAGTAGCGCGTAAAGGAGTGGACGCTGTGTCAGAAGAAAAAATTTATGATGTCATTATTATTGGGGCGGGACCGGCCGGAATGACAGCCGCTGTCTACACATCTAGAGCGAACATGTCGACGCTGATGATTGAGCGCGGAGTTCCAGGCGGCCAAATGGCCAATACGGAGGATGTAGAAAACTATCCAGGTTATGAACATATTTTGGGACCAGAATTAGCAACGAAGATGTTTGAACATGCCAAAAAATTTGGAGCAGAGTATGCTTACGGTGACGTAAAAGAAGTGATTGATGGCCAAGAGCACAAAACCGTTGTGGTCGGAAATAAACAATATAAAGCGCATGCGGTGATTATTGCGACAGGAGCGGAGTATAAAAAGCTAGGTGTTCCTGGGGAGGCAGAGCTGAGCGGCCGCGGCGTTTCTTATTGCGCCGTATGTGATGGCGCCTTTTTCCGCGGAAAAGAGCTTGTTGTTGTGGGCGGAGGCGATTCCGCAGTGGAAGAGGGCGTATATTTAACTCGTTTTGCTAGCAAGGTTACGATCGTGCATCGCCGCGATCAGCTGCGGGCGCAAAAAATCTTACAAGACCGTGCATTTGCTAATGAAAAAATCGATTTTATCTGGAATCATACAGTTAAGCAAATTCATGAAAAAGACGGAAAAGTGGGCGGAGTCACGCTTGTCCATACACAAACAGGAGAAGAGCGGGAGTTTTCATGTGATGGCGTGTTTGTTTATATCGGTATGCTGCCGCTTTCGAAGCCATTTGTCAGCCTTGGCATTACAAACGAAAATGGCTATATTGAAACAAACGAACATATGGAAACAAAAATAGCCGGAATTTTTGCGGCGGGCGATGTCCGTGAAAAATCGCTGCGGCAAATTGTAACGGCGACAGGGGACGGAAGCATTGCGGCGCAAAGTGCACAGCATTACGTAGAGGAGCTAAAAGAGTCGCTAAAAGTGAAATAATCACTTAACGAAACCGTAATGGATGTTTAACCGCGCTGTAACACAAATGAAATAATTTTCCTGTATGCTAAAGGTAAAGTAATTGACCCCCTTTTATATAAATTTCCGTGTATGGCATGGGTACTTCCCGTGCCTCTTTTTTTGCTGTCGCAAGATATAAAGGGTATGAAGCAAAAACAGTCGGAGCCGGCTGATCTCACAGATTCATCATCGCGCTCCTATTGCGATATACGGCCGATATGCAACTAGCACCATATCGCCAGAAATAGTATAATAAAGTAAACTGTATTGAGTAATGTTGAGGTGAACGTGTTGCAACGCGTAACAAATTGTGTTTTGGTTAATGATGGGAAAATTTTGTTGCTGCAAAAACCGCGCCGAGGCTGGTGGGTTGCTCCTGGAGGAAAGATGGAGCAAGGTGAAACGATTCGCGAAGCATGTATTCGAGAATATCGGGAAGAGACGGGCATTTATTTGAAAAGCCCCGAATTAAAAGGGGTATTTACTATTGTGATCAAGGATCAGGAGCGAATTGTTTCGGAGTGGATGATGTTTACGTTTTTTGCGGATCAGTTTGATGGCGAACATGTGCCTTACTGTGAGGAAGGGAAGCTTGAATGGCACCCTGTGGAAACGATTCACCAACTCCCGATGGCACCGGGAGATCGTCATATTTTAGATTATATGTTAAAGGGATCTGGCATGATCTATGGTTCGTTTATTTATACAGAAGATTTCCAACTGCTTTCGTATCGATTAGACCCAAGCTAAGGGGAGAGGATGAAGATGAGTACAGGTTCAACCAACGACATACAAATGGTCATTATCACTGGAATGTCGGGAGCGGGAAAAACGGTGGCCATTCAAAGCTTTGAGGATTTGGGGTTTTTTTGTGTCGATAACTTGCCACCAACCTTGCTGCCAAAATTTTTAGAGCTAATGAAGGAATCGGGGAATAAAATTAATAAAATTGCGTTAGTGATGGATCTGCGCAGCCGCGATTTTTTTGATAAATTATTGGCGGCGCTTGATGATTTATCGGAGTGGTCATGGGTGACACCACAAATTTTATTCCTCGATGCGAGAGATTCTACACTAGTTGCTCGGTATAAAGAAACGCGGCGCACTCATCCGCTTGCGCCCAATGGCTTGCCGCTTGAGGGCATACGGTTGGAAAGAGCAATACTGGAGGAGCTAAAGGGACGAGCGCAAATCATCTACGATACCTCTGACTTAAAACCAAGGGAGCTTCGCGAAAAGATCTTAAAGCAATTTTCTTCACACACACATCAAACCTTTACGGTTCATATTGTGTCATTTGGCTTTAAATACGGTTTGCCTATTGATGCCGATTTAGTCTTTGATGTCCGTTTTTTGCCGAACCCGCATTACATTGAACATATGCGGCCTAAGACAGGGAAGGACGAGGAAGTGTCCTCATATGTACTGAAATGGAACGAAACGCAAAAGTTTCTTGAGAAAACGGTTGACCTATTGACGTTTATGCTGCCGCACTATAAGCGGGAGGGAAAGAGCCAGCTTGTCATTGCAATCGGCTGCACAGGAGGCCAGCACCGTTCAGTAGCGCTTGCTGAATATCTTGCTCAACATTTTTCGGCGGATTATAAAACGCATGTGTCTCATCGAGATATGGAAAGACGAAAGGAAAAGCATCTATGAGTAAAAAGATTGATCCGAAGATCGTTATTATTGGTGGCGGAACCGGTTTGCCTGTGCTGTTAAGAGGGCTGAAGCAATATGATGTCGATATTACTGCGATTGTGACTGTAGCAGATGATGGAGGAAGCTCAGGCCGTTTGCGGGATGAACTTGATATTCCGCCGCCAGGTGATATTCGCAATGTTTTAGCTGCACTTTCAGATGTCGAACCGCTCGTCGTTGAATTGTTTCAGCATCGCTTCCAAAACGGAAACGGATTGTCGGGCCATTCAGTAGGCAACTTAATTTTAGCTGCGATGACCTCCATTACCGGAGATTTTGTTAAAGCCATTCGCGAAATGAGCAAGGTGTTGAATGTGCGAGGCAAGGTATTGCCGGCAGCGAATAAAAGCGTCGTTCTTCATGCGGAAATGGAAGACGGGACCATCGTTTCTGGAGAATCGAAAATCCCGTACTCCGGAAAAAAAATTAAAAGAGTTTTTTTAACTCCAGAACAGATCGAACCGCTGGAAGAAGCACTGCATGAAATTCGTCAGGCTGATTTGATTGTGCTCGGCCCTGGAAGCTTATATACAAGTATTTTGCCTAATTTGTTAGTGCCGAAAATCGGTCAAGAGGTATGCGAGGCAAAAGCTAAAAAAGTTTATGTATGCAATGTCATGACCCAAGCCGGCGAAACATTGCATTATACAGCAAGCGACCATGTGAAAGCGCTGTATGATCATATGGAGTGTGCTTTTTTGGATATGATTCTCGTCAATAGCGGAGAAATTCCTAAGGATATTCAGCAGCGTTATGCGGAAGAGCTGTCCGAACCTGTCAAGGAAGATTTAGAAAAGCTAACGGAGCTGGGAATAACCATTATCCGCGATCATATTGTAAAGTATGAAGATCGCGTGATACGCCATGATACAAAAAAGGTGGCAGCGCTGCTCGTTTCACTTTTAGAAACGTGCTAGAGTCGCACGCACCTCCTTTATCCTTTGAAAAAATCATGAAGCATGGAGGTGAGTAGGTTGTCGTTTGCGTCAGAGACGAAAAAAGAGCTAACGAATTTAGATGTCAAAGACTGTTGCTTAAAAGCAGAATTATCAGCCCTTTTGCGCATGAATGGCTCGCTGTCTTTTTCCAATCGCAAGCTTACCATTGATGTCCAAACGGAAAACGCGGCCATCGCCCGGCGCATTTATACGCTAATGAAAAAAGGATACACCGTTACCGTTGAACTGCTTGTCCGGAAAAAAATGCGCTTAAAGAAAAACAATGTTTACATCGTTCGAATTGTCGAAGGAGCGCGCGAATTACTTGAGGATTTAAAAATCTTAGAGGAATCTTTTTCGTTTGTTCGGGTCATCTCTCCAGAATTGATCAAGAAAAAATGCTGCAAGCGTTCTTATTTGCGAGGCGCTTTTCTTGCTGGCGGATCGGTTAATAATCCCGAAACCTCTTCCTACCATTTAGAGATTTTTTCACTGGACAAAGATCATAACAACTCGTTATGTGAATTAATGAACAGCCATTTTGGGCTGCATGCGAAAACGTTGGAACGCAAAAAGGGGTTTATTACGTATTTAAAAGAGGCAGAAAAAATTTCAGAGTTTCTTAATATTATTGGCGCTCATCAGGCTTTGCTGCGCTTTGAGGATGTTCGGATTGTCCGCGATATGCGAAACTCGGTCAACCGCCTTGTCAATTGTGAAACGGCTAATTTAAATAAAACGATTGGCGCCGCGATTCGTCAAGTAGAAAACATTCGCTACATTGATGAAACCATTGGTTTAAGCGCACTTCCAGATAAGCTTCGAGAAATTGCAGAATTACGAGTAACATATCAAGATGTTACATTAAAAGAATTAGGTGAAATGGTTTCAGGGGGGAAAATTAGCAAGTCGGGCATTAACCATCGCTTGCGGAAAATCGATGAGATTGCTGAAAAGCTGCGGGCAGGACAGCCTGTAGACTTCCATAAATAAAATCAGGAAAAGGGGAGGAAGGAATATGGTGGAAAAACAGGTGGAAGTGTTGTTGAAAACTGGATTGCAAGCGCGTCCAGCTGCACTTTTTGTTCAGGAAGCGAACCGCTTCTCATCGGATCTTTTTATTAAAAAAGATGGAAAAAAAGTCAATGCCAAAAGCATCATGGGTCTGATGAGCCTAGCAATCAGCTCCAGGTCTGTCATTACATTAATCGCTGATGGACCGGATGAACAAGAAGCGATTGAAGCATTGACAAAATATGTGCAAAAAGAAGGATAGTAAGAGGCTGCAGGAATGGCTGGGAGAGAGCGACTCGTTCAGGATGCTCAAACCGCACTTTGTCCGAGATTCATTCGATGCATAAAGGAAAAGGCTGTTCTTTACGGAAAAGAACAGCCTTCATATTTTCAGATTGGCTGTCCGCATTTTTCAGCCAAACGTTTTTAAAATAGTAGTAGACAAAGTCTGTTTTGACTTTGTCTACTACTGGCTGTCCGGATTATTTTTCGTCAACGCGTGCCAACACGCGGTCGATTAAACCATATTCTTTTGCTTTTTCCGCCGTCATAAAGTTATCGCGGTCTGTATCGCGCTCGATGATCTCGATTGGCTGGCCTGTATTTTCTGCCAAAATGCGATTCAGCTTATCGCGTAAGAACAAGATGCGTTTAGCGGCAATCTCGATATCAGTAGCTTGACCTTGCGCTCCTCCCAAAGGCTGATGGATCATGATTTCACTGTTTGGAAGAGCAAAGCGCTTTCCTTTTGCGCCAGCAGAAAGCAGGAACGCCCCCATTGATGCTGCCATTCCAATGCAAATGGTCGAAACATCTGGCTTAATAAACTGCATCGTGTCATAAATGGCCATTCCGGCTGTAATCGAACCGCCAGGGCTGTTAATATAAAGGGAAATATCTTTTTCCGGATCTTCCGCTGCTAAGAATAAAAGCTGGGAAACAATGGAGTTCGCGACATGGTCATCGATGGCACTACCTAAAATAATGATGCGGTCTTTAAGCAAGCGGGAGTAAATGTCATATGCGCGTTCACCGCGGCTTGTTTGCTCAATCACTGTAGGAATTAAATTCATGAGTTTTCCTCCTTTACCAGTCAATTAAAATCATATGTATTTCTATGATACATAATTGGTCAATGAAGGTCAAACAAAAAGCGTTTTGCCTTCTCCTCATAATTTTATTTATTCGCTATTCTGTTCCGATATCCCTTTTTTCAGCATATCCGCTTTTTTGTTTTTTAAACAGACGTATTGCTGAAGAAAATAGATTTTAAATTTTTAACATATCCACCGAGAAGTCTCCCTCCCTTAAACGGAGTGAAGGGGGGGAGTTCATCTGTTAGTAAGCGTTTTGCCCGATATAAACGCAGCTTAAACGATAGCTGAGAGGTCGGCGGCCGAAGACACAAATCTATGGACTTGTTTTTTCTATAATGAATCAATCTTGCTTCTTATTTCCATAGCATATTTTCCCCTTGCAAAAAAAAACGTTCTTCATTATAATGGAACATGCGGCTAACCAATCATGCCCTCGTAGTGTAGTGGATAGCACGAGAGATTCCGGTTCTCTTAGCGTGGGTTCGAATCCTGCCGAGGGCGTTCCAACTATCCTACTGGTTCGGATTAAATTTCCACAGCTCCTTGATACGACTGCATTTGCGGTCGTTTTTTATTTTTTTAAATCCGAAAGAGCCCTGTTGTTTTTGGGGAAATTTTGCATGAGACAGTTCCGGCGTTGTTGAATCCATTTGTCGGGACTCTTTTCGCTGATGACATACGAATCAATCTCTTTGCGGGCAAGGCGCCATGGCGATGCTGGACCCTTTTTATTGGGAAAAATCAAAGAACATGTTGAGGGGGGGATTCAAATAAAGAAGCAGCGGAGAAACGGACGGGTTGCTTCTTCTCTGTTTGTCAGGAAGAAAAAAGGATGGTTATTTTCGAGCATTTTTGGCACGAAAATAACCAAGAGATAGATGTTATTTGAAATTTTGATTTTCTAATACAACGACTTTTTTTTCTGTCGATTGACCGATTTGCTTTGTAAATTCAACGAGACGAAGAATATCATGACAACATTGTTTGGCACCTAAAACTAATAAGGGGACGCCAATAAAATCGATGTGCAATCCTCTTGAAAAAAACCCTCCCATTGTCATGGCAAATGGAACCGTTGGCGAAGTATTAGAAAAAATAATCTTTTCGTGATGGCTATGTTTTTCTTGTAGCAACGTAATGAAATTTCCCAATGCTTGAACGACTAATTTGTTTCTTTTTCTGCCAATGGTATACACAGAATTTCCATCTTCATCGATTCCGTGGAAGAAAAATTTTCCGAAATCATCCTTTGTCAGTTTGTTAAAATAGTCCGTATTTAAAATTTCTTCTTTCGTCAGCTCTCGATCCAAAGGCAGCTTTTTTAAATGGTAGGCTGCTGCTAGTGCCGTGCTATGTGTTCCAGCGTAGTCATTATATATGTAAATCACCCAATCACCCTCTTTTAATCCTATGTTGTAATAAGTAGGATTACCAGAACCCGTCGTATTTAAAAGAGCGAAAGAGCTTTCCCTTGTTCCTTTTATTGGTATGAATTTGGGATGTTTCGTGTAAAAGGTCGGATTCTGATCGGTTTTTCAGCGATAAAAACAAGAATTCAAGCAGTGTTCATTGGTTTTGAGTGGATCAGTAGTATCATTAGTCTGACAACTATGTGTAGGATATCGACAACATTCACCACATCTATAAAGAATATCCGCCTATACTTTCCAAAATGCTCCTGTTATCTATCTTCATAATAGCAGCAGTCCACGATCAGGAAAGGTCTTTTTTGTGTGATTTTTCGAATATATATAAAAATAATGGATTCGGATATACGGAAATTTTATTTCCTATACGTTTTGAGGATGTTGATGTACAATAATAAAGAAGGGAGCGTGAGATTATGAGAGCGGGGCTGTTTCAAGAGCAACGCTTGCACCTCTCATTAACAAAGGAACTGGCTCAAGCGATTGAATTGCTGCAGTATTCAACGCTTGAATTGCGCTCTTTTTTGCATGAGCAATCTCTAGAAAATCCTTTTCTCGAAATCAAGGATCATAAGTTTGTTCGTACTCCTAAGCAGTCAAGGAACGGAGAAACACGAAATTGGATTGAAAATATCGGGAAATCTTCCGAGACGCTTGCGTCTTATTTAAAAGCCCAGCTTCACGCTTTTCCGTTATCTGCAAAAAGACGGCAGATTTTGCATTATTTAATTGCTTCACTTGATGAGGATGGATATTTGCGAATGGAAATGAAAGAAACCGCGGCCCTGTTGTCGTTATCAGAAGAAGAACTGGAGGAAGCCATTCAGTTTTTGCAATCGCTTGAACCGGCCGGAGTGGGCGCGCGCAGTTTGCAAGAATGCCTGCTCATCCAGCTTCAGCGCCTGCCTGTTCGCCATGAACTAGCAGAACGGGTCATAGCTGATTATTTTACGATGTTTGTTGAAAAGGCATGGAAAGCGCTTGCGAAGCAGCTGAAAATCAGCATATCGAATTTGCAGGAAATATGGGATTTAATTCGCACGCTTGAGCCGCGGCCGGGCAGTCATTATGCTGCGGCGGATCCGCATTTTATCGTGCCGGATTTGATTGTCACAAAGCGTGATGGGGAGATATGTGTGTGGCTGAATGATGAGTTTCTTCCAGAAGTGATTTGGAATCACGCTTACGAAAAAAAAGTCGCCGATCAGCAGGACGAACAAATTGAATGGTTTGTGAGAGAAAAATACCGGCAATTTATGTGGTTGACAAAAAGCTTAGAACAACGTAAACAAACATTGGTTCTTGTTGTGAAGGAAATCATGGAAAGACAGAAGCAATGCCTCGAAGAAGGGCTGGCCGCACTAAGACCATTAACAATGCGCGATATTGCCGATGCGCTGAATATTCATGAATCTACCGTCAGTCGAGTGATTCGGAATAAATATGTACAGACACCGTTTGGCACCGTAGAGCTTCGCCATTTTTTTACAAACTCTCTTTCTGCGGAAAATGATAACGAAGAAGCATCTGCAGCCAAGACGAAAGAATTGATTAAAAAATTGATTGAAGCAGAGGATAAACATGCTCCTTTATCCGATCAAAAAATTGCTGATTTATTAAACGAAGAGCACCAAATTGCTATTTCCAGAAGAACAGTGGCCAAGTATCGGGAACAATTGCATATTCCATCATCTGCGAAACGAAAACGATATTAAGGTGTGAACGTGATGATTGTCCATCTTTATTCCAAAAAAGATTGCCATTTGTGCGAGAAGGCGAAAGAAATTTTAGCTGAATTGCAGACTGAACTCCATTTTACCATTCAAGAAATCGATATTTATCAAGACGATGTGTTGTTGGAACGATACCATCTGATGATTCCGGTCGTCGAAGTGGACGGGAAAGAGCTGGCCTATGGCCTTATTAAAAAAGATTTTATAAGAAAGCGGTTACTTGAATGCTTGAATAGTTGAACATCTACCATACTCCTGTTACAATTAAAAAAGAGGGCAGGAGTAATTTTTTTTGCACAAGCGGGACAAAATAAGTCACTGCGGGACGTATTGTGTCCATATATTATATGCAAGGGGAAGGGAACTACATTGCGATCATGGATTGATGCACAGAAAAAATTATTGCCTGATCTTCTTGAGTTTATGCAAAAACGCTATCGCATTTTGCAGTACATTCGGCTGATGCAGCCGATTGGAAGAAGAGCGTTGTCTGGAAGCATCGGGATGAGCGAACGTGTCCTTCGCGCAGAAGTACAATTTCTAAAAGACCAAAACTTAATTACCATCACTTCATCTGGTATGCACGTGACATCCGATGGTGACGAATTGCTCAATCTTTTGGAAGATGTGATGAAGGAACTGCTCGGTTTGAAGGATTTAGAGAAAAAGGTAAAAAGTTTGCTCCCTGTCGAAGAGGTCATCATTGTTGCTGGAGATAGCGACCTTTCTCCTTGGGTGAAAAAAGAAATGGGAAGAGCTTGTGTAGCGTGCATGAAAGAAAAGCTGAGCGATCAAAGTATCGTCGCTGTGACCGGCGGAACGACAATGGCCGCAGTAGCCGATATGATGATGCCAGATCCTAAACAGCACGGCATATTATTTGTTCCTGCCCGAGGCGGATTAGGAGAGCATGTCGAAAATCAAGCGAATACGATCTGTGCCAAAATGGCGGAAAAAGCAATGGGCAATTACCGTTTGCTCCATGTGCCTGACCATCTAAGCCAAGAGGCGTATCAGTCGCTGATTGAAGAACCAGCAGTCAAAGAAGTGCTTCAACTGATCAAATCATCGAATATCGTAGTGCATGGAATTGGCGATGCGATCACGATGGCAGAACGCCGTAAAACCTCTAGAGAAGACATGGAAAAAATTAAGCAAAGACATGCTGTGGCTGAGGCTTTTGGATATTACTTTAATCAAGCGGGCGAAGTGGTGCATAAGGTGCAGACAATCGGCATTCAGCTTGAAGACATTAAACGCGTTCAGCATGTGATTGCCGTTGCTGGCGGTGCTTCTAAAGCAAAGGCGATTAAAGCGTATATGAAGCAAGCGCCTCGCTCGATTTTAATCACGGACGAAGGAGCAGCAAGAGCGTTGACGGGGGAGCCACATCCCTTAACATAACTATTTTTGAATCATGAAGGAGGAACCACCAATGGCTGTAAAAGTAGGTATTAACGGTTTTGGACGTATTGGCCGCAACGTATTCCGCGCGGCATTGAAAAATCCGAATATCGAGGTCGTAGCTGTTAATGACTTAACAGATGCGAAAACATTAGCTCATCTTTTAAAATACGATTCCGTTCACGGCACACTAGACGCCGAAGTTTCTGTGAACGGCAACAACCTTGTCGTAAACGGAAAAGAAATCGTTGTAAAAGCGGAGCGCGATCCAGCGCAACTAGGCTGGGGCGAGCTAGGAGTTGATATCGTTGTTGAATCAACAGGCCGCTTTACAAAGCGCGAAGATGCCGCGAAGCATTTAGAGGCTGGCGCGAAAAAAGTCATTATCTCCGCTCCAGCAACGAATGAAGACATTACCATCGTGATGGGTGTTAACCAAGAAAAATACGATCCAGCTAACCATCATGTGATTTCAAATGCTTCTTGTACAACAAACTGCTTGGCGCCATTTGCTAAGGTGCTTCATGAAAAATTCGGAATCGTTCGTGGCATGATGACAACGGTCCATGCTTATACCAACGACCAGCAAATCCTTGATTTGCCTCATAAAGATTTGCGCCGTGCCCGCGCTGCTGCTGAATCGATTATTCCGACAAGCACGGGCGCTGCCAAAGCGGTGGCCCTTGTTTTGCCTGAGCTAAAAGGCAAGTTAAACGGTATGGCGATGCGCGTGCCAGTATCGAATGTATCTGTTGTCGATCTTGTAGCTGAGCTTGAACAAGAAGTAACGGTAGAAGAAGTAAATGCAGCGCTTAAAACAGCAGCAGAAAACGAGTTAAAAGGCATTCTTGCTTACAGCGAAGAACCGCTTGTCTCTCGCGATTATAATGGCAACCCGGCATCATCTACGATTGATGCGCTTTCTACAATGGTCATGGAAGGAAAAATGGTCAAAGTGGTTTCTTGGTATGATAACGAAACAGGCTATTCAAACCGCGTGGTAGACTTAGCTGAATATATTGCCTCAAAAGGTTTATAAATCTATTTGTCTTAGTCGCTCATTCAAGTCTATAATAGTGAAATGGAGAGGGGAGCGGGGGGAGTCCCCCACTCCCTTTCGTATGCAGAAACCATTGAAGGAGGCCGTTTGCCATGAACAAGAAAACCGTCCGCGACATGGATGTCAAAGGGAAGCGCGTTTTTTGCCGAGTTGATTTTAATGTCCCAATGCAAGATGGACGCGTAACAGATGACACACGCATTCGCGCTGCATTGCCAACCATTCAGTATTTGTCAGAACAGGGGGCGAAAGTGATTTTAGCGAGCCACCTTGGCCGCCCGAAAGGAAAAGTAGTAGAAGAAATGCGTTTAACGGCGGTGGCGGAACGCTTAAGCGAGCTGCTTGGTAAAAAAGTAGTGAAGACAGATGAAGCCTATGGAGAAGAAGTAAAAGCGGCCATTGCTGCTATGAACGAAGGCGATGTCCTGCTGCTTGAAAATGTTCGCTTCTATCCGGGCGAAGAGAAGAACGACCAAGAGCTAGCTCAAGCCTTTGCAGAATTGGCTGACGTCTATGTCAATGATGCTTTTGGCGCTGCGCACAGAGCTCATGCGTCCACAGAAGGAATCGCGCATTACTTGCCAGCGGTGGCAGGCTTTTTAATGGAAAAAGAGATTGAAGTGCTTGGCAAAGCACTTTCCAATCCAGAGCGTCCATTTACTGCCATCATTGGCGGCGCGAAGGTGAAAGACAAAATCGGCGTCATTGAAAATTTACTTGATAAAGTCGATCATTTAATCATTGGCGGCGGCCTTGCTTATACGTTTGTGAAAGCGTTAGGTCATGAAATCGGCAAATCGCTGCTCGAAGAAGATAAAATCGAGCTGGCGAAGTCATTTATGGAAAAGGCGAAAGAAAAAGGCGTAAAATTTTATATGCCGGTTGATGCCGTCGTAGCCGATGACTTTTCGAATGCCGCAAACAAAAAAGTTGTAAGCATTGATAATATTCCAAGCGATTGGGAAGCATTGGACATCGGTCCAAAAACGCGCGAGCTGTATCGCGATGTGATTTTGCAATCTAAGCTTGTCATTTGGAATGGACCAATGGGAGTATTTGAGATGGACGCATTTGCCGAAGGAACGAAAGCAGTAGCACAGGCGCTAGCTGATGCGAAGGGTACATATACGGTCATCGGTGGCGGCGATTCCGCGGCAGCTGTTGAAAAATTTGGATTGGCTGAAGAAATGGATCATATCTCAACTGGCGGTGGCGCGTCGCTGGAATTTATGGAAGGGAAGCAGCTCCCTGGTGTGGTTGCGTTAAATGATAAGTAATCAGAAGGAGGTAAAGCCATGCGTAAGCCGATTATTGCAGGAAACTGGAAAATGCATAAAACTCTTGCAGAAGCTGTAAGCTTTGCGGAGGAAGTCAAAAAGCTCGTCCCTTCTTCTGAACGGGTCGACTCCGTTGTTTGCGCTCCGGCACTATTTTTAGAACGTCTTGTGGCAGCGGCTAAAGGCACGAATCTAAAAATTGGTGCACAAAATATGCACTTTGAAGCAAAAGGAGCGTTTACAGGAGAAATTAGCCCGTTGGCGCTGCAAGATCTCGGAGTCGAATATGTCATTATTGGGCATTCCGAGCGCCGTGAAATGTTTGCGGAAACCGATGAAACAGTGAATAAAAAAGTTCTTGCTGCATTTCAGTATGACCTCATTCCGATTGTGTGCTGCGGTGAAACATTAGAAGAACGAGAGAGCGGGAAAACGAATGATATCGTTGCTGCGCAAGTGGAAAAAGCGCTCGAAGGACTAACGGAGGAGCAAGCAAAGCGAGTGGTGATCGCTTATGAACCAATTTGGGCGATCGGCACCGGCAAGTCTTCAACAGCAGAAGACGCCAATGAAGTATGCGGCCATATCCGCTCGACTATTGCGCAAAAATTTTCCCAAGAGGTGGCAGAAGCGGTTCGCATTCAATATGGCGGCAGTGTGAAGCCGGATAATATCAGCCAGTTTTTAAAGCAAGAGCACATTGATGGAGCGTTAGTTGGCGGCGCCAGCTTAGACCCGCAATCATTTCTGCAGCTAGTGGAGGCAGGACATCATGAGTAAACAACCTGTGGCATTAATTATTTTAGACGGATTCGCTCTTCGCGAAGAAACGTATGGCAACGCGGTCGCACAGGCGAAAAAGCCGAATTTTGACCGCTATTGGAACGAATATCCTCATGCTACGCTCACGGCGTGCGGAGAAGCGGTCGGTCTTCCTGAAGGGCAAATGGGAAACTCGGAAGTCGGCCATTTAAATATTGGCGCTGGCCGGATTGTGTATCAAAGCTTAACGCGCGTCAATATTGCGATTCGTGAAGGAGAATTTGACCGTAACGAAACATTTTTAGCCGCAATGAATCACGTAAAAGAAAAAGGCACGAATTTGCACCTTTTCGGTCTTCTGTCTGATGGCGGTGTGCACAGCCATATCAACCATTTATACGCATTATTAAAATTAGCGGCGAAAGAAGGCGTGAAAAATGTATATATCCACGGCTTCTTAGATGGCCGAGATGTTGGGCCACAAACGGCGAAAAAGTACATTCATGAATTAAATGAACAAATGGCCCAAATCGGAGTCGGTGAAATTGCGACATTGTCTGGCCGCTACTATTCGATGGACCGTGACAAGCGCTGGGAGCGCGTTGAAAAAGCATACCGCGCCATGGTTTATGGCGAGGGCCCGGCTTACCGCGATCCATTAGAATGTATTGACGATTCGTATGCCCATGGCATTTACGACGAGTTCGTGTTGCCGTCTGTGATGGTATGTGAGGATGGAACACCTGTGGCGACAATCCGAGACAACGATGCCGTGATTTTCTATAATTTCCGTCCCGACCGGGCGATTCAAATTTCTAATACGTTCACAAATGATGATTTCCGCTCGTTCGATCGCGGACCAAAGCATCCGAAAAACGTATTTTTCGTTTGCTTAACTCATTTCAGTGAAACCGTAAAAGGATACGTAGCATTTAAACCAACCAATCTCGATAATACGATTGGAGAAGTGATAGCGCAGAACGGTTTAAAACAGCTGCGCATCGCTGAAACGGAAAAATATCCGCATGTGACCTTTTTTATGAGCGGCGGACGCGAGGAAAAATTCCCTGGAGAAGACCGGATTTTAATCAATTCGCCGAAAGTGGCGACATATGATTTAAAACCGGAAATGAGCGCCTATGAAGTGACTGAAGCGCTGTTAAAAGAAATTGCCGCAGATCAATATGATGCCATCATTTTAAACTATGCGAATCCGGATATGGTCGGCCATTCCGGAAAGCTCGAACCGACGATTCGGGCGGTCGAGGCTGTTGACGAGTGCTTAGGAAAAGTCGTTGATGCGATCATCGCCAAAGGCGGTGTGGCGATTATTACAGCCGATCATGGAAATGCGGATGAGGTCTTAAATCCAGATGGAAGTCCGCAAACGGCTCATACGACGAATCCAGTTCCCGTCATTGTCACAAAAAAAGGAATCGTGCTTCGTGACGGCGGAATTTTGGGAGATTTAGCGCCAACGATGCTAGATTTGCTTGGATTAGAACAACCAAAAGAAATGACAGGAAAAACTTTGATCGTAAAATAAGAAAAAAGGAGAGATTTGTCATGTCAGTGATTATTGATGTATATGCTCGCGAAGTATTAGACTCGCGCGGAAATCCAACAATTGAAGTAGAAGTATATACAGAATCCGGTGCTTTCGGCCGCGCATTAGTGCCAAGCGGCGCATCCACAGGAGAATATGAAGCGGTGGAGTTGCGCGACGGCGACAAAAACCGTTATCTTGGCAAAGGTGTATTAAAAGCAGTAGAAAATGTAAATGAAATCATTGCTCCAGCGATTATCGGCTTTGATGTAACCGATCAAGTAGGGATTGACCAAACGTTAATGGAGCTTGACGGTACAGAAAACAAAGGAAAATTAGGGGCCAACGCGATTCTAGGTGTATCGATGGCAGTCGCGCGGGCCGCTGCTGATTATTTAGAAGTGCCTTTATATCAATATCTCGGCGGATTTAATGCGAAAACATTGCCTGTGCCGATGATGAACATTTTAAACGGCGGTGCGCATGCGGATAATAACGTCGATATTCAAGAGTTTATGATTATGCCTGTCGGCGCGCCAAACTTCCGTGAAGCGCTTCGCATGGGAGCAGAGATTTTCCATAGCCTAAAAGCCGTATTAAAGGCGAAAGGTTACAATACAGCCGTTGGTGATGAGGGCGGATTCGCGCCAAACTTAAAATCGAACGAAGAAGCGCTACAAACGATTATCGAAGCGATTGAAAAAGCGGGCTATCAACCGGGCCAAGAAGTGATGCTGGCGATGGATGTCGCTTCTTCAGAGCTGTACAATAAACAAGATGGAAAATATCATCTTGAAGGCGAAGGCGTGATCAAAACATCTGAAGAAATGGTGGCTTGGTATGAAGAGCTTGTATCGAAATATCCAATCATCTCCATTGAAGACGGCTTGGATGAAAACGATTGGGCGGGCCATAAACTATTAACTGAACGCCTTGGCAAAAAAGTACAGCTTGTCGGCGACGACTTATTCGTTACCAACACGAAAAAATTAGCTCAAGGTATTGAACAAGGCGTTGGCAACGCGATTTTGATCAAAGTGAACCAAATCGGTACGCTAACAGAAACATTTGATGCGATTGAAATGGCGAAACGCGCAGGCTACACAGCGGTAATCTCTCACCGCTCCGGCGAAACGGAAGACAGCACTATTGCGGATATCGCTGTGGCAACAAACGCTGGTCAAATCAAGACAGGCGCTCCTTCGCGCACAGACCGCGTGGCGAAATATAATCAATTGCTTCGCATCGAAGATCAGCTTGGCGAAACCGCTGTTTACCAAGGCATGAAATCATTCTATAACTTGAAAAAATAATTACTGATCAAGATAAAAGGCCTAACCGCACCGCAGCGGTTAGGCCTTTTGGGCGTTGAATAGATTAGAATCGAAACGCGTGCGGTTGTATCATCAGCCGATTTATGATACATTAAAATTATTGCAGTGTGCGTTTTTGAGAAGGAGGAGTAGACATGCATACTCTGCTTGTCACGTTATTGGTGATTGTATCGATTGCGATGATTGTTGTTGTGCTGTTGCAATCGGGAAGAAGCGCTGGACTGTCCGGAGCGATTACGGGCGGGGCCGAGCAGCTATTCGGAAAGCAGAAGGCTCGCGGTCTTGACGCAGTATTGCACCGCATGACGGTCGTTTTAGCGGTTTTGTTTTTTGTTTTAGCAATTGCCGTAACGTATTTTCAACTGTAAACTTGAAAAAAGGGGGCGGTCCATGGTAAAGGGCTGCCTTTTCTGTTTGAAATCGTGAAAGGAGATGCAGAAAATGAAGATTGTTTCACCAAAACCATTCACATTTGAAGCAGGAGAACGCGCTGTACTATTACTTCATGGATTTACGGGAAACTCATCAGATGTCCGGATGCTAGGACGTTTTCTTGAATCCAAAGGATATACATGCCATGCGCCCATTTATAAAGGGCACGGGGTTCCGCCAGAAGAGCTTGTGCATACCGGTCCGGATGATTGGTGGCAGGATGTGATGAATGCGTACGAATTTTTGAGGGAAAAAGGCTATCAAAAAATTGCGGTCGTCGGTTTGTCGCTTGGCGGGGTATTTTCCCTTAAATTAGGTTACACTGTACCTGTAGTGGGCATCGTTCCAATGTGCGCACCTATGTATATTAAGAGCGAAGAAACGATGTATCAAGGAGTGCTGGACTACGCGCGGGAATATAAAAAACGGGAAGGAAAAGCAACAGAGCAAATCGAAAAAGAAATGGAAGAGTTTCGCAAAACGCCGATGAAAACATTAAAGGCACTTCAGGCGTTAATCGCTGAGGTACGAAATCATATCGATTTAATTTATGCGCCGACATTTGTGGTCCAAGCGCGTCATGATGACATGATTAATACCGATAGTGCAAATATTATTTATAACGGCGTTGAATCTCCAATCAAACAAATCAAATGGTATGAGGAATCCGGTCATGTGATTACGCTTGATAAAGAGAAGGAACAGCTTCATGAAGACATTTATGCATTTTTAGAATCATTGGATTGGTAATCCTCGAAAGGAGGAAACATGATGGAACAATTAACGGAGCGGCTGCTTGCGTTTATGCGCGATGAAGCGTATAAACCGCTCACCGTTCAAGAATTGGAAGAAGCGTTTGGAATTGAGGATGCAGCGGAATTTAAGGAATTTGTCAAAGCGCTTGTCTCCTTAGAGGAAGACGGGCTGGTAGTCAGAACAAGAAGCAACCGCTACGGTGTGCCGGAAAAAATGAATTTAGTCCGCGGAAAGGTGACGGGGCATTCGAAAGGCTTTGCGTTTGTCGTGCCCGAAGATCCGCTGCTTGATGATATTTTTATTCCGCCTTCTGAATTGAAAAATGCCATGCATGGCGATACCGTGCTTGTCCGCATCAATCCTCATGCCTCAGGCGCGCGCAAGGAAGGAACGATCGTCCGCATTATTGAACGCGGCGTCACGGAAATTGTGGGAACTTATACGGAAAGCAAGAATTTTGGATTTGTCATTCCCGATGATAAAAAGATTGTCAATGACATTTTTATTCCGAAGCATGCGGCAAACGGGGCGGTTGAAGGGCATAAAGTCGTCGTCCGTCTCACCACTTATCCGGAAGGAAGAATTAGCGCTGAGGGTGAGATCATTCAAATTCTCGGCCATAAAAACGATCCGGGTGTCGATATTTTATCGATTATTTATAAGCATGGCTTGCCCATGCAATTTCCTGAAGAAGTCATCGCGCATGCCAACAACATTCCAGACACGATTTCCGCTGAAGATTTGCAAGACCGCCGCGATTTGCGCGATCAGTTGATTGTAACGATTGATGGCGCGGATGCAAAGGACTTAGATGATGCCGTCACGGTGACAAAGCTAGAAAATGGCCATTACAAATTAGGCGTACATATCGCCGATGTCAGCCATTATGTAACGGAAGGCTCGCCGATTGACCGAGAAGCAAATGAACGCGGCACAAGCGTTTATCTGGTGGATCGAGTCATTCCCATGATTCCGCACCGTCTATCAAACGGCATTTGTTCCCTTAATCCGAAAGTCGACCGTCTCACCTTGTCATGTGAAATGGAAATTAATGAGCGCGGCGACATCGTCAGCCACGAGATTTTCCAAAGTGTGATTCGCACGGCGGAACGCATGACGTATTCGGATGTGAATAAAATCTTGGTCGACAGAGACGAAGAGCTGCGTAAAAAATATGAGCCGCTCGTGCCGATGTTCGAGTTAATGGCCGAGCTTGCCGATATTTTACGTACAAAACGAATGAACCGCGGAGCCATTGATTTTGATTTCAAAGAAGCCAAAGTCTTAGTGGACGAAAACGGTAAGCCATATGATGTGATTTTACGCGAACGCTCGGTAGCGGAGCGACTGATCGAGGAATTTATGCTTGCGGCTAACGAAACCGTTGCGGAACATTTTCATTGGATGAATGTTCCTTTCATCTATCGCGTCCATGAGGACCCAAAACCAGAAAAGCTGCAACGCTTCCTTGAGTTTATTACCAACTTTGGCTATGTGGTCAAAGGGACCGGCAATCAAATTCATCCGCGGGCATTGCAGGAAATTTTAGAAGCGGTGCGCGGCGAACCGGAAGAGATGGTCGTATCGACGGTGATGCTTCGCTCGATGAAGCAAGCCCGCTACGATGCGGAAAGCTTAGGCCACTACGGCTTGTCTACGGAATTTTATACACATTTCACATCGCCGATCCGCCGTTATCCCGATTTAATCGTCCATCGCCTGATTCGCACGTATTTAATTAATGGCAAGATAGATAATCAAACCCAGCAGAAATGGGCGGAACAACTGCCGGACATCGCCGAGCATGCTTCCAACATGGAGCGGCGTGCGGTTGAAGCCGAACGCGAAACAGATGACTTAAAGAAAACCGAGTTTATGGAAGACAAAATTGGCATGGAGTTCGATGGCATCATCAGCTCTGTCACGAACTTTGGCTTGTTCGTGGAACTGCCAAACACGATCGAAGGATTGGTGCACGTCAGCTATTTAACAGATGACTATTATCGCTATGACGAACACCACTATGCAATGATCGGCGAACGAACGGGGAAAATGTATCGCATTGGCGATGAAATTACGGTGCGCGTGATCAACGTCAATAAAGAAGAGCGCATCGTCGATTTTGAAATTGTCGGTATGAAAGGGCGCCGTCGCAAGGAACCAAAAGCAGCGCCGGTCGTGATTAAAGGAAAAAAACGAACAAAAGAAGGCGGACGTCCAGAGAAAAAAACAAAAAAGAAATTTTATGAAGATCTTCCAAGCGCTAAAGCAAAAAAGAAGAAAAAGAAGAAGAAAAAGCGCTAAGGCGAAGCCTCTTGGGCAAAGAGGCTTTTCCTTCTTTCGCTTTTTTGATACAATAACATTTGTCTGTATAAGGGGGAGGACGAGCGCAATGCCAAAAGGTGAAGGAAAGCTGATTGCTCAAAATAAAAAAGCCCATCATGACTATTTTATTGAAGAGACATATGAAGCGGGTCTTGTCTTGCAAGGAACAGAAATTAAGTCCATTCGCGCGGGGAAAGTCAATTTAAAAGATTCATTCGCGAAAGTGGAGAAAGGCGAAGTGTTCATTCATAACATGCATATTAGCCCTTACGAACAAGGGAACCGTTACAATCACGATCCGTTGCGCACAAGAAAGCTCCTTCTTCACCGTCGGGAAATCAATAAGCTGATTGGCTACACAAAAGAGCAAGGCTATACGCTTGTACCTTTAAAATTGTATATTAAAAACGGCTTTGCCAAGCTATTGCTCGGCGTTGGGAAAGGGAAGAAAAAGTATGACAAGCGTGAGGATCTGAAACGAAAAGAAGCGAAACGGGAAATCGAACGAGCTTTCCGTGAACGCCAAAAAATGTAAATGAAGAAGTTGACAATTGAAATCAGAAGCGTTTATGGTATAATAAATAATGTCGATGCCAGTTCATTTCATGGCTTAAGCTTTTTCCGATGTCTCTTTATCGAACGAGGGGACGTTACGGATTCGACAGGGATAGATCGAGCTTAAGCTGCGAGCCGAGGGGATCGTCCTCGTAAAAACGTCACCTAAATATAACTGGCAAAGAAAATTACGCTTTAGCTGCTTAATAATTGCGGCTAACTCCTCCCGCCATCGCCCATGTGGTCGGGTCAGGGGTTCATCGTGAGTGGGATACGCCCAAGTCCACCGTCTGAGGACGCGGGAAGAGACAAATCAGACTAGCTGCTTGGAGGCCTGTCGGTAGGCGGAAGATGCGGCGAAAGCAAAATATACCGACTACGCTCGTAGACGCTTAAGTGGCGATATCTTTGGACGTGGGTTCGACTCCCACCGTCTCCATTTCCAACATCCGAATGGTTCGGATAAAAAATCGTTAAACCCTTGATACGACTGCGTTTGCGGTCGTTTTTTATTTTTTGAGAATCCAAAAGAATCCCATAGTTTTTGAAAAAATTTTGCACGAATTCTGTACGATTCAGTACGAGATTGAATAAGTCAGTTTTTTTGGTTTTATGTTATTCATGAAGTAAATGGTCAAAAGAGCGATCCAATCCAGCCCTCCTATTTATATAAACACTCCTTCACTTTTTTGTATGGCGAATCTGCATCTTATCTAAGGTAGCTATTCGAGTATATTTTCCCTGATTCACTACGGGATTGTAAAATACAGTTTATACAATACAGAAAGGAGATCAATGTGAATATTGATCGTGCCATTTTCTTTTTAATTTCAGAACATTGACCACTCCAAATAAATTTTCGTTTATCGATGTTTGTAGTAAGAACTTATTTTTGTCTGATGTGTTTAAATAGACGCTAGCTTTTTTATTCTGCTTCTCTGGAATGGCCGGCCAGATTAGGAATAGGAGGAAAAGGGATCATCGGACTGAATTTTGTCGAAATGTCTCGTATTTTGTCTGTCGAAAAATCTTGCCACTCCCTTTTCTCCTCGCTACAATGTTTTTGAACCATGGGCAGATAAAGGGGGAATACGATGAAACCACGCAAAAGGATGAAACAACTTAGAAAATGGTTCATTTGGAGTCTGGCTTTTTTGTTAATTTTGACTAGCCTCCCAGTGGAGGGGTGGGCGGAAGCGATTCACGCTCAGGCGGACAACACCGCCAAGCCGTCACCGTCCCGAGTGCCGCCCGCTCCTTCCTTTCAGCTTCAGCCTGGGGAGCTTATGGAACAACGGACCGAGAGAACCAAGGTATTCTATAATGGAGACGGCACGTTTACCAAGCACATTTATTTTGAACCGATTCACCTAAAGAAAAAAGGGGAGAAACGGTTTGAAGAGATATCCCCAGGTTTAATGGATCGTTCCGATCGCCCCAATGTGGTGGAAACGGATCGTACGATGCTCGAGACGGATTTTTATAAAAAAATGGTGAACGGGGAATATGCGACCTTTCATTACAATGGCTCCTCGATTTCGTACTCGATTGTCGAAGCATCGGGGGAGGGCGTCCCACCGCTCCGAGCCAAAGATGTAGTCGCTACCTATCAGAAAAAAGACAATAAAATTCTTCATAAAAATGTATTTCCACATATAGATTTACAAAATATCGCCTTTAATGAATCGACAAAAGAAGATATCGTGCTTCGTTCTTTTAATGGGTATCATAGTTTTAAATTTCATTTGAAAACGGACTTACACGCAGCCGTTCAAGAGGACGGTTCCATTTTATTTACCAACCAGAAAAAAGAAAAGGTGTTTGAACTGCCGAAGCCTTTTATGGTCGATTCCAATCTTGATGAGCGTTCAGGAGAGGTGCAACGGTCTGAACAGGTCACGTATGAGCTTCAACCGGATGATCAAGGGTATATCTTAACGGTCACGGCCGATCCAGAATGGTTGAAAGATCCGAAGCGAGTGTATCCTGTCTATATTGATCCGAGCACTTCCATTCAGCTATCGACGGATACCTTTGTGATGAGCGCGTATCCGACGACGAACTATAGTTCTGCTTCGAGTAAGTGGGACTCTGCACAAGGACAATATGTGCTCAAAGTAGGCTATTATGATGGAACGACAGGGACGTGTTACGGGTTTTTAAACCCGGATATTGCTAGTGTCAAGAACATGAATGTGACCAGCGCTACATTCAATGTGTATGTGACCCACTCCTACTATGCTACAACAGCCACCGGCTTATGGTTGGACGCGGTCAACGGCTCGTGGTCGGCGAGCACTTTAACATGGAATAATCAGCCTTCTTCTACCAATATCGGCAAGGTCGATGTCGCCAGGGACCAATGGGCGCAATTGAATGTCACCAATACGGTCAAAGAATGGGCAGCTGGAACCAAACCGAATTATGGCTTGAAACTTCATACGAACGGAAACGGACAAACATATTGGAAAAAAGTCGTTTCTGGAACGAACAGTACCTATAAACCTTATTTGTCTGTCACGTATACGATCCCCGTTCCAAATACACCGACAGGAACGGCCTACAGTAATGGGGATGGAACCGGCTATGTCGATCTATCATGGAATCCCGTTCCGGGCGCAACCGGGTACAAAGTATGGATTTATAACGGGAAAGAGTATGAGTCGTTTAGTGTCGGAAACGTGACCTCTTGGAGCACGAAAGGAAAGAAGATTTGGCCGACGGCTTCAGAAATCAGCGCGGGACGCTATGATTTGCATCAGGACGGCTTAGGAACCGAATTAGCTGTGGATCCGTCTCCTGTCTATCGCCATTCAGGAGGAAGCTATCCGAATAGTAAGAACTATTGGTTCCGTGTCAGCGCGATCTTCCCTCAAGGGGAAAGCGCGGTATCAGAGGCCTATATGCCCACCATTCCGAATTTAGCGAAGCCATCCGCTCCGACAGGAAAAAGCTATACCAATGGAGATGGAACCGGCTATATAGATGTTCAATGGAACCCGGTGAGTGGCGCGACGGGATATAAAATTTGGATTTTTAATGGAGCCTCCTATGAATCGCTCAACGTCGGAAATGTGACGTCGTGGACCACCAAAGGGAAAAAATATTGGCCGACTCCGGCAGAGGTGGACGCTGGTCGCTATCAGCTGCATTTAAATGATAGCCGCGGGGCCGAACTGCCTGTGGATCCTTCTTGGACCTACGCCAACGCAGGAACGCGATATGAGAATTCAACGAACTACTGGATTCGGGTCAGTGCCTATAATTCACAAGGGGAAACGGTCTTTTCGGAGGCGTATATGCCGAGAATTCCGGACTTATCCGTACCGCCCGCCCCTTCTGGATTTGCTTACGCCAATCAGGTAGGCAGCCAATCTGGTTATGTGATGCTGGACTGGGACAAAATAGAGGGAGCCACAGGGTACAAGGTTTGGATGTTTAACGGGCTTTACTATGAAGCCTTTGATGTCGGAGATGTAGACCATTGGACGACACAAAATAAAGGAATTTGGCCGACGCCACAGGAAATTGAACAAGGCGATTCGAATACGTTAACATTGCATCATGATGGACAAGGAGTCGAACTGCCGAAAGATCCTTCGCCTATGTATGCGAAAATGGGAACGAAATATGCGACAAGCACCAGTTATTGGTTCCGGCTTAGTGCCTACAATGCCGAGGGGGAAACGATTTTCTCTGGGAACGCATTCACGGTGAAAATTCCGGAGGCGAATGAGTATTTAGGGAAGGAAGAGTACTGGTCCATCATTGATGTTCCTTACGGAAGCGTCAATGCCGCCACTGGAAATCTCATCATCGACGAAGATGATCTTTTGATTTCTGGAAGAGGCCCGGAGCTTGGAATCACAAGAACCTACAATAGTTTATCCGCATCGACCGGGTTATTCGGAAAAGGATGGCATAGCGATGCGGAAATGACGATTGTGGCTCAAGGAAATGAAGCCCGATTTATAGACGAAGATGGGACGCTCCATCGATTTACGAAATTATCCGATGGCACCTATAAAGCGCCAACAGGGGTTTACCTGGAATTAAGTGAAACGACAAATGAATATATACTGACGACTAAAGATCAAACGAAGCTATATTTTCAAAAAACAGATGGAAAGGTAACCAAAATCGTGGACGGTCATGGAAATACCACCGCCTATGGTTATGCCAATGGAAAGGTAGTGTCTATCACGGATGCGTCCGGAAGAAAACTGGATATTCAGTACAACTCGAACGGAAAAATTGAAAAAATCACCGACCCGATGAACCGGACCATCACATATGAGTATGAGAATGATCAGTTAACCAAAGTGACCCAAACGGGCGGAGAAATCACCAGATACCAATATAATGAACAGGGACGGTTGGAAAAAGTATTCGAACCGACGCATACGGAGGATAAGCCGGTTGTCAATCAGTTCGTATATGACGGAGGCCGGCTCCATCAAGTGATCGACCCGGAGAATCACACGTATACATTAAGCTACGATTCGACGAAACGGCAGCTGGTCATGGAGAAACCGAATGGCCGCAAAACCCGCTACACCTTTAATGAGGCCGCCAACCCGATTGAAATCGTGGAGGATGTCGGCGGTTTAAACATTACGACCCGTTATGTTTACGAAGGAAATAACTTAAAGGAAACACGCGATCCCAATGACCAAGGGGCGGCGAACCCTACTGAATCGTATACGTATGACGCCAACGGAAATGTGTTAACGGCGAAAGATAGTTATGGGACGGAAACCTACCAGTATAACCAAAATCATGATGTGGTCTCCATGAAAGATACGGAAGGCGATACCACCACGATTGCCTATGATGGCTTAAATCCGGTATCCGAAACCGATCAATCGGGAAAAACGTCTTCTGTAGCGAAGTACGATGCCTATGGCAACATCATTGAGGAAAGTGATACATTAGGTAGTGCGACGAATTTACTCTCTAATCCTAGCTTTGAACAGGGAACGACCGCTTGGAATTTGCTTCGTTCGAATGACTCTGGACAGTTACAGGAAGATACGAATGTCTATAATGGATTGACGGGACGGAAAACGCTAAAAATCACGGTGAACTCCACGTCGCCTGCCACCGAACTGGGCTATGTGGCGGCCACCCAAGAAATTGCAATCAAACCGAACGTCACATATACATTAAGTGGAAAAATGAAAACGAACTTAACGAAAGCCCATGCGTTTTTTAATATCGAACTTTTAGATAGCCAAAATCGCCGGATTTCTTGGATAGACAATCGCTATAGCCAATTGACGGGCACAAGACCTTGGACGGATCGACAACTGACCTTTAAGACGCCTGCGAATGCGGTGAAAGTGCGCATCTATTTAGAGATCGATCACCAATCACCAACCGCATCAGGGGAAGCGTGGTTTGATACTGTTCAATTCGAGGAAGCGCAGGTTTCTTCGAGCTACAACCCAGTATTAAATAGCAGTTTTGAAGGAAACGTTGCGAATTGGAGCGGAACGGGCGGAAGCGTAGACAATATGGAATCATTCGATGGGTCTTACTCCCTCAAAGTATCGAGAACGAGCACCACGCAGTCCGCGAGTGAATATAAGCAGACCGTGATCGTAGGGCAAACTTCGAGTGATACGCCGCTTCGTCTGACACTCACCGGTCTTTCCAAAGCGCAGGATGTCAAAGCCAATGGCACAGTGAGCCCAAGCGATTATTCGATTACCGCGAAAGCGTATTTTGTCGACGGAACGACCCAAACGTATACGGCAGATTTTCCGATCGGCACGCAAGAGTGGAACCGTGCCGCCGTTTCGATTCAGCCTTCCAAGCCAATGGATAAAATCGACCTATCCGCTGTCTTCCGCGGCAATTACACCGGAACGGTCTGGTTTGACGCCATTCGCTTAATGGAAGGAAACGTTGTCACGAAAAACAAGTATGACGCCAAAGGCAACTATGTGGAGGAAGAAACAGATGAAGCCGGGTATGTCACGAAAAAGAGCTATGATGCCGTAGGAAATCTGTTAAGTGAATATGATGAGAAGGGACATCAAAAACAGTACAAGTATGACCCATCCAATCGTTTAAAACAACTCCTATTGGCGAATGGAACGTCTGTCCACTATGATTATGACTTGAACGGCAACATGACTTCGAAAGTCATTCAAACGAGCAGCGGTCCGTCACAAGGATTTACCTATTCGTATGATAAGACGGGAAAACTCCTGAAAACGGTTGGTCCATTAAATGACGTAACAACCAATGAGTATGATGCCAACGGCAATAAAATCAAAACCGTCTTGCCGAAAGGCAACACGATTCAATGGACGTACGACGGAACGGAACGAGTCAAAACCATTTCCTACAACAACGTCCCGTATTACGAATTTAGTTATGATAAAAATGGGAATGAACTTTCGGTTCAATACTTAAAAGACGGCACGACGAAGACTAGAAAGTTTGATGAGAAGAACCGTGTGACAGAGCAATCCGACCGCGGCGGAGTCCAAAAATGGACGTATCCGACCACCTCGGATAAATTGCAACAGTTCCTATTCTCGCACGGATCGTTTAGCCAAACGGTTACGTACCAATACGACGCCTTGGATCAAAATACGGTTGTTCAAGATGGAACGTATACGTACCGTTTGGATTATGACGAAAGAGGCCATGTTCGCACGTTTACCACCGGAAATGAAGCGGGTGCCACCTTTACGTATGACGACCGCGGCTTGGTGAACAGTCTGGTGGTGGGAACGGCGAACGGAACTGAGTTATTGGCGGAAACGTACCGTTACGATGAAAACGGCAACCGAATCCGCATCGAAACGTCGAACGGGGACGTCACGGTGTACAGCTATGATGAGCTCGATCAGTTGAAGATCGAACAATGGCCGGATGGAACGACGATCGAGTATACGTACGATGGATTCGGGAACCGGACGAAAGTCGTGAAAACGAAAGACGGATCATCGACGACGACGACGGCCGATTATAATGCGGCGAATCAATTGGTTCGTTTCGGCGATGAAACGATCACGTATGACGCGAACGGCAACCGGACCGAAGACAGTGAGTACCAATATGAATGGAACGAAGCCGATCAGCTTGTCGCTATCACTCGAAAAGGCGAAAGCGCGCCGTTTGTCACATACAAATATGACGAAGACGGTCGCCGCATTCAAAAGACCGTGAATGGCGTGGTGACGAACTACCACTACCAAGGCGACAGCCTCAACGTCTTGTATGAAACCGACACAAGCGGAAATGTGGTACAATCGTATATATACGGAGAAAACGGCCAGCTGTTGGCGATGAAAAAGGGCAATGTCACCTACTTCTACCACTACAACGCGCATGGCGATGTCATCGCGTTAACCGATGCGCAAGGAAACGTAGTGGCTCGTTACGAGTACGACACATGGGGCCAGCTTCTTTCCCAATTGGGTGAGATGGCAGACGAAAACCCATATCGTTATGCGGGATACCAATATGACCAAGAAACGGGTCTCTATTACCTAATTGCCCGGTACTATCATCCAACGCATGGCGTGTTCTTGTCCATGGACCCTGATCCGGGTGATGCGGACGATATCCTCACACAAAACGGCTATACGTATGCGAACAACAACCCGGTGATGTTGGTCGATCCGGATGGGCGTTTTGCATGGTTGGTTGCATCAGCCCTTAGTGGTGCAGCTATTGATGCAGGCATATATGTCTGGAAGAATGGAAAAAATTATCGATCTAAAAAATTTTGGAAAGAACTAGGAAAAAGTGCTTTAAAAGGAGCTATTACTGGTGCTGCTATGGGCGGAGCCGGAAAAGTATTGGTTTGGGCTGCAAGAGGTGGAAGAATTATTAAGATTGGAAAAATAGAGGAATATTATGGTGTTAAATGGAGGAGTCCTAAAGGAAAAGGGTACACATATAAGTCGTTCGAATTTCATACCCCTCATAATAATCACGGTTATCACTGGCAGTTGAATAGGTGGAATTATTTTAAGGGGAAATTTAGTAGAAATAGTAAAGGGACTAAACGGTGGAGATGGTATGGAAAACGTATTAAAGCATAGCTAATAAATAAGGTGGGACTTTGTTGAGTTCCACCTTTATATTAGGAGGAATTAATGATGAAGAAGCAAAAATTTAAATTCATCAAGCTAAATGAGTTATCAAAAAAACAAATTTTCGAACTGGAAGAACAAATTGAAACAATCATTGCCGATATGCTTGACCATTATCAAAAGTTTTTCATGCAAAACGGCTATATTTTAGATATGGTATTAGAGAGAATTAATGAAGCGGCCGCCTTGAAAGGTAGCAAAGAACACAGGATGCGAAAAGATCAATGCTTTGAACCCTATTATTATTCCTTTATTTCCTTAGCGGTTAAAGATTCAAGTGGAAAATTAGTTGGTAATGAAGATGACGGTTATTTAATAGAGAACATTCATATTTGGCATGTCAGTAAATCGTTATTTTCAAAGAAAAAGGGATATATAATCGATCTATCGACTTTTGAAATAAAAAAAGAAGTTGAAACAGTAATTAAAGAATTTATGAGCATTTTAAGCATAGACCTCTGAGAAGCAAACCCATGGTTAATGGTGTAGATTAGCACATTATTTCAGAACCCCCTTTTTCAATTTATTTCAGATGGATTTCGGAAATAATGTGCAAAATTTTTGAGGCTTGCTCCGAATTTTACATATCTTCTTGTTTAAAGTACGCTTGTCAATGAAACAAGACGACGCCACGTACTTTTACCACTATAACGCGCATGGCGATGTCATCGCCTTAACAGATGCGCAAGGAAATGTGGTGGCCCGTTACGAGTACGACACATGGGGCCAAATTCGTTCTCAAACGGATGCCCTAGCAACCGAAAACCCGTATCGCTATGCGGGATACCAATATGATGAAGAGACGGGACTCTACTACTTGATCGCCCGTTATTACCACCCAACCCATGGCGTGTTCTTGTCCATGGACCCTGATCCGGGAGATTCGGACGATATCCTCACACAAAACGGCTATACGTACGCGAACAACAATCCGGTGATGATGGTCGATCCGGATGGGCATTTTGTGTGGATGGCGATTAATGCGGGATTTGCGGCGTATGATGGGTATAAAGCCTTTAAAAAAGGCGGTTGGAAAGCAGCGGCGATTGCCGTTGGCGTGGGACTGGTTGGTGGTGCGGCGTTTAAAGGAGCCAAAATTGCGTATAGAGCATATAAAGCAGGTAAATTTTCAAAAACTTATAGGCTAGCGAAAAAAGTATCAAAAACATTTGGCGGAACTTTAGGAAGAACTAAAGGCGATGGATGGAAGGTAACTATTCCGGATGGTAGAAAACCTCTAGTTGTAAGAGTTATGAATAAAGGTGGAGTACGTAATAAACCGTACTTTAGAATAAGTAAAGATGGTCGAGGTTCTTTGACGTTAAATGGTGAGTGGTCTAGTCGTAGGGAACTCACACATATTACCGTATCGAGAAGATCCTATAAACAAATTGTGAGAGCGATTAATAAATACAGAGGATAGATGGGGTGAGTAATTAGTATGAGCTCGGAAAAATTAGTTACTTTACTAAATGAAATGTGGGCTAGCATAGTCGAAAGTTTTCATATTGATATTTTATACCATACGATTAGTCTAAAAGTTAAAGTAAGTGATACTAAGGGACATTATCAGATTATATTTAAGGGTGTTTCTTCTTTTTATTTCATAGAAAACTCTGGAGAATTCCGCCTAAATCCTATCGATCCAGAAGATGGGGATTACACTGAACTAACTTCAATTGATTATTATCAAAATGGAATAGGTAAAATTCATATTAGTTCAGCAAAAGAAATTTGGGTTGGTGAATATTTTTCTTCAGCTAATTTTGTACTTGAGTTTTGGGAGGCGTTATTATTTATCGAAGCAAAAAGTATAGTGATTAACGAGGAGGAGTTT
>NZ_NASY01000026.1:0-67096 GCF_002075365.1 Anoxybacillus sp. UARK-01
GGACTACCAGGGTATCTAATCCTGTTTGCTCCCCACGCTTTCGCGCCTCAGCGTCAGTTACAGACCAGAGAGCCGCCTTCGCCACTGGTGTTCCTCCACATCTCTACGCATTTCACCGCTACACGTGGAATTCCGCTCTCCTCTTCTGCACTCAAGTCCCCCAGTTTCCAATGACCCTCCACGGTTGAGCCGTGGGCTTTCACATCAGACTTAAGGAACCGCCTGCGCGCGCTTTACGCCCAATAATTCCGGACAACGCTTGCCACCTACGTATTACCGCGGCTGCTGGCACGTAGTTAGCCGTGGCTTTCTCGTTAGGTACCGTCAAGGTACGGCCCTATTCGAACCATACTTGTTCTTCCCTAACAACAGAGCTTTACAATCCGAAGACCTTCTTCGCTCACGCGGCGTTGCTCCGTCAGACTTTCGTCCATTGCGGAAGATTCCCTACTGCTGCCTCCCGTAGGAGTCTGGGCCGTGTCTCAGTCCCAGTGTGGCCGATCACCCTCTCAGGTCGGCTACGCATCGTCGCCTTGGTGAGCCGTTACCTCACCAACTAGCTAATGCGCCGCGGGCCCATCCGTAAGTGACAGCCGAAGCCGCCTTTCAACTAAAGACCATGCGGTCTTCAGGGTTATCCGGTATTAGCTCCGGTTTCCCGAAGTTATCCCCGTCTTACGGGCAGGTTGCCCACGTGTTACTCACCCGTCCGCCGCTAACCAAACAGAAGCAAGCTTCTATTCGGTCCGCTCGACTTGCATGTATTAGGCACGCCGCCAGCGTTCGTCCTGAGCCAGGATCAAACTCTCCAAAAGAAAGTTGATTGGCTATTATCTTATTCCGGTTGACTATACCGAAATTTTTCGTTAACGCTTCGTTTTGTTCAGTTTTCAAAGAACATTTTTTCTTTTTTAAAACGACTTTTTCATAATATCATCTTTTTTCATTTAAGTCAACTCATTTTCGGCGCTGCAGTTGAATACCTCGCAGCGACGTTTTCTAATTTACCACGTCTTTTTTATCAAGTCAATAGTTTTTTTATCTTTTCTATCCAATCTTGTTGCGAATAAGTAAAGGCCCTTTATATTATGCGTGGAAGAGGGCCCATTTATTTAGAATTGAGGGAATTAAGGGTGATCTACAACCATGTAATAGCGATGAAAAATATTTTGTCCCTTTGTCGGTACCTCTTGAATAGCTAAAAAATGTTTATCCACCAAATATTCCAGCATGATAACAAGATCGACAGAATAAACTTGCAGTTCTGGATGAGATGCTATTTCCCCTATGCTCCAAGCCCCTTCTTTTTGCTTCAATATCTTTAACAAATGGGCCGAACCAGACGGAACTCGAGAATGAATTAAAAATTCACTTGCCAAAAAAAGCAACTCCAATCTTTTATCTAAAGGCTCCTCGCTTTCCACAAGCTCCTTATAAAGCTTATAAATTTGTGCATCGATTTGCTTCACCTGATTCCATACAGTCACCTCTGGATGAAACCCCTGCTCAATGACTGTAAGTCTTGCTAAATGATGCAAGGCATGTACAACATGGTTATATGCATCAAGCAATTGATCGGTTTCTAAAAAAACTTTCCCATCTGTATACCTTCGAATTAATTTAGCAAATTCAATTCCCATTTTTAATTGCCGCTCTTGTTCAGGAAATTCAAGCAGTTGCCTTCTTAATCCTTCAATATATTCATTGCGATCAAATAGAACTTTCCCGTTCAGAACCCAATCGATTACTTTACGATTTGTTCCCAGAAGAAGCCATTCATTTAATTTTTGTTCATTAACAATATACAACGCTGCTTTCTGATATTCGTAAGAATAATGCTTAATAAAGAAAGGATAATCCGTATCTTTTGCAATGACTAATAAAATGACATCAAACGTATCAGTGCTAGCAGAGTGATTAAATTTTTTTTCAATCATTAGAATGCCTAGGGTATTGCGTTGACTTGCTCTTTCTTGATAGATGGGGCGGATTAGCTTCTCCATATATTTTCCTCCATAAATATTTATCCGAATGCTATTACCAGCTAATTCGACAAAAATCGCAAAATTCCTCTTACAAAATTGCTTGAAATCAGATTAAATCATGCAATTTTATGGTATAGTTGTTGTTAGGAGGGAAGAGTAAAATGTCAATAAAATATTCCAGCAAAATCAACAAAATCCGCACATTTGCTTTAAGTTTAATCTTTATCGGCTTTATTGTTATGTATATAGGAGTATTTTTCCGTACTTCCATGCTGATTATGACCATATTTATGATTTTAGGGCTTCTTTTTATTATTGCCAGCACAGTCGTCTATTTTTGGATCGGTATGTTATCGACAAAAACGGTTCAAGTGGTTTGTCCAACATGCGGAAAAACGACAAAAATGCTGGGGAGAGTCGATATGTGCATGTATTGCCGAGAACCGCTAACATTGGATCCGGAACTAGCTGGAAAAGAGTTTGACGAAAAATACAATCGGAAACGAAAAAAGAGCTGATAGCCTTTTACTGCTATCAGCTTTTTAATGAGAATGATGCCCGTGTTGGCATTCAGCACATACCCCATACACTTCCATTCGATGATGACTTACTTTAAATCCTGTTACGTGTGAAGCCAACGCTTCGACTTCATCTAATCCTGGATAATGAAAATCAACAATCTTGCCACACCGCTCACAAATGATATGATAATGGTCAGAAGTGACAAAATCAAAGCGGCTTGATGAATCACCATAAGTCAATTCTTTTACAAGCCCCACTTCTTTAAAAACGCGAAGATTATTATAAACCGTGGCTACGCTCATGTTCGGAAACTTTCCTTCCAAAGCCTTATATATCTCATCTGCCGTTGGGTGTGACATGGAACGAACCAAATATTCCAATATCGCATGACGTTGCGGAGTTATGCGCACTCCTGTTTGTTTCAACGTATCAAGCGCTTCCTTTAACATTGAGTTTTCGGGCACCGCCATGCACCTCGCTTTCTTATTAAAAAAGAATTATTATTTTATAATTTTTATAATTAGTCTACCGCTATTTCATGCCTTTTGTCAATATTCCTATCATTAATATAGTATATAATCTTATTGAAGAATTTTTCACAAAAAAATAAGCGGAAATATTTTCCGCAAAACATCGTTTCATTTATGAGGAGGTATGCCCTACATTTTTAATATATTCTCCTTATTTTCTTTTGGCATGGACATTTACCTAGACCCCGATAAATTATTTATGTACCCCAAAGCTTCCTCTACATGTCCTTTTACTTTAACATTTCTCCATTCTTTAATTAAAATCCCTGACTTATCAATGACAAATGTAGAACGCTCAATGCCCATATATTCTTTTCCAAAGCTTCTTTTTAATTTCCAAACCCCATATTTTCCAGCTACCTCATGCTGCTCATCAGCTAACAGCAAAAAGGGGAGTTCATATTTTTCAATAAATTTTTTATGGCGCTCAACCGGATCTGTACTTACTCCTAAAATAACAGCCTCTAAACGGTTAAATTGTCCATGATAATCCCGAAAGTCGCATGCCTCAGTTGTGCAGCCCGGCGTCATATCTTTCGGATAAAAATAGAGCACCACATATTTTCCGCGAAAATCAGAAAGAGATACTGTTTTGCCATTGCTTGCCGGAAGCAGAAAATCTGGGGCAAGCTGTCCAATTTCAAGAACCATCTGCTCTTCCTCCATCTCAATTTTTATCAATATATCGCTAGACCAACAGGTTTCGTTTTCAATCTCTTATTAGCGTAGCGAAAAAAAACGAATGTTTCAATGTTCATTTTTTATTCCCATCAATAACAAAACGAGTAATAAATGTAGCTGGCATAATATACCCTAATAAAGCTTCGACCACCGCAATCCATTTCCCAATTCCTACAGGAACAATATCGCCATAGCCGACAGACAACAATGTCGTAGCACTTAAATATAAGCCATCGAGTAAAATATGACCAAATCTGTTGCTCTCCTCTTCAATATTTCTTGTAAACACATTGTATCCGTTTATTTGCATCCACGCATATATCAGTCCAAACCCCAGCATCATTGTAAAATATAGTAAGAGCAGCGCAACAAAATTTTCCGCTGAGATATATGGCTTTCTTTTGGATTGTGCTACCCACATCGAAGCAATGCTTGCGTATAAAATAAATATAACGGCACCTAATACTAACATCGCAATCACCCCATACATATCTATACATGGATATGTGGGACAAAAAAGAGATATTCCATCCGCATACTTGCGCTTATATCTAACATTTGTACGGCCCTATTGTTGTTTTGAATTCTCGTTATTCACTTGACACAACACCGATTTCCCAAAGAATCAATGGGTTTCAGCAATCAAGGGCTCATCTCTACACTATGCGTCCCCCCATAAAAAACATAAACATCCAAAAGTGACCTACGTCTAAACAGAGCAGAATTCCTCTCCTTGCTTCCATGTGATACAACTCATCCGCCTGCGGCTTTGTTTTTTTATAAACTAAAAAAGACAGGAACCATGCGATTCCTGCCTTTTACTAATTTCCAGCTCCACGATACCGTTTGATACCTGCGTTCCATAGCAAAAGGGCTAAAACAAAAAAGGCCACTCCCATGACAGGGGTCAAAAAAGAGTACACATACCATTCTTTTTTGCCAAGAAAATAAGCAGATGGATACACTCCCACAAAAGCGAATGGCAGAACCCATGTTAATATATAACGAATCACGCGATTATAAATATCAATGGGATACCGGCCATAGTTGCTGATGTTATACATCATCGGCATAATTGAGCTTCTCGCATCAGACCAAAAACTGATGGTCGCCAGCGCAATAAAAACACCTGCATATATGAACATTCCACCAATCACAAATAATAGAAAGATCGGGACATCATACCAGTGGAAATCTAGATCTAAACGCGATCCTGCATATCCCATAATAATGAAGCCTGTAACTGCTCCAAGCAGCGATTCAAGCTCCATTCTCTCCAATATAATTTGAAACAAACTGTGCACAGGACGTGTCAATACACGATCCAGCTCTCCGCGCACAATGTATCTCTCATTAAAATCCCAAATATTAAAAAAGGCACCAAATAAAGCGAAAGGCACTAGAAAAAAACCATAAATAAAAATCATTTCATCCCGCGTCCAACCATGCAGCAAATCTGTATGACCGAAAACGACAAGAATAAAGATCAAGTTCACAGCTTGAGACATAAGATCGGAAAAAAACTCCACTAATAAGTCTGTACGATACTGTAATTTCGTTTTTATATATTGTGCCATATATTGAAAAAAGACAGATAGATAAAACAAGCCATTACCCCCCTTGAATCACAAGCCGCTTTTTCGCTGCCTTCCAAAGCATATAAATAGGAAATAACAGCACTACACTCCAAATAACTTGAAACAGTAGCCCATTCACAACTGCCTGTCCTTGAAAGCTTTCAGTGAAAATCATGCTTGGAATATAGCTAATCGCTTGGAATGGAAAGTATTTCATGATTTCTTGCGCCCAATCAGGGTAAAAGCTAATTGGTAAAATCAGACCCGAAAATAAATCAATAATAAATCTCTTTGCCCTCAGCAATCCTTCATTATTCAGTGTAAAAAACGCTATTACTCCCGCAAGTAAATTCAGCTCTGAATTAATAATAAAGCTCAGCATAATAGATAGTCCAAAATACATCCATGTATGGATATCAGTTGAAAAATGAAGGGGTAAAAGCAAGGCGGTAATCACGACTCCGGGAAGCGAAAGAAATAACAAGCGGAAGATCCCTTCCCCCAATCCTTGCATCGTCTTCATGCCCAAGTAATTATACGGACGGATTAATTCCGTTACGACTTGTCCTTCTCTAATTTCCATCGCAATTTCTCGGTCGATGTTATTAAAATAAAAAGCTCTAGCCATCCATGATATGGCTACATAAGTGGCCATTTTTTCAATAGACATCCCTTGAATCGACGATTTCCCGCTATAAATCGCAGACCATAGAAAATAATACGCTCCGATATTAATGCAATAAATAAGAATACCTGTATAATAGTTGGTTCGGTAAGCCAGCATCATCAAAAATCGAATGCGGATCATTTCCATATATTTATCCATGCGCAACACCTTCTTCATAAATGTTGCGAATGATTTCTTCTGTAGAGATTTCATACAAATTCAGGTCCTGAATCTCATAATGGTTCACAATACAGCTGATAATCTCTGATACATGGGCTTTCGGTACATGTGCAATCCAACTGTTGTCTTGTTCTCCCCTACTCCACTTCACACCCCAAGCAGCCGTTAAGGGATGCAGCTCTGAGGACGTAATTTCTTGAGAAAATGTAAACTGAATTTGCTTTCCTTCTCCCCAATTTTCTTTTAAGCGCTGGAGTGATCCATCATAAATGATTTTCCCCTCATCGAGCATAATAACGCGATCACACAATGCTTCAATATCCGAAATATCGTGGGTTGTCAATAAAATGGTTGTATTATATTTTTGATTAATTTCTTTTAAAAACTCACGAATCTTTAATTTAACTAATACATCTAAGCCAATTGTGGGTTCATCCAAAAATAAAAGCGGGGGATTATGAATAAGGGCAGCGGCCAATTCGCAGCGCATTCGCTGGCCAAGTGATAATTTGCGGACAGGCTTATCGAGCAGCGGACCGATATCTAATGTTTCAATGACATGCTCCATATGCTCTTTATAATCACTGTCAGATACCCGATACACTTTTTTTAGCAAACGAAACGATTCCTGTACGGCAATATCCCACCACAATTGCGAGCGCTGGCCAAA
Source organism: Anoxybacillus sp. UARK-01 (assembly GCF_002075365.1). Lineage (NCBI taxonomy): Bacteria > Bacillati > Bacillota > Bacilli > Caryophanales > Anoxybacillaceae > Anoxybacillus > Anoxybacillus sp. UARK-01. Next base: position 6,813 of record NZ_NASY01000026.1, read on the forward strand.
AACAACTCCGATCGTTCGCACAAACGCTTCTCTCTCTTTATGAGGATTCATTCCATTGACGCTTACTTTTCCAGCTGTCGGCGTTAAAATCCCTGTCAGCATTTTTATCGTCGTTGACTTTCCAGCGCCGTTTTCTCCAATGTATCCCACCATTTCTCCTTGGTTCACTGTAAACGAAATATCATGAACCGCCTGAATGATTTTATAATTTCTTGTAAATAAATCTCGAAATGCTCCCATCAGCCCGGAGCGGCTTGAATAGGCTTTAAATTCTTTGCGTAAATTTTCAACTTCAATTACGTTCCCCATACTTCTCTACCTCCACATAAGCAATAGTTTATCTAAAGTCAAAAAGAGAAACAAATGGTATGCTCAAGTAAATATGTTAGAATAAGAAGCGGTAAAGAAACTCTCGTAGGAGGCTTTTGAAATATGCAATTTACAAAATCTGAACAACTTTATGAAGAAGCTCTGCAACATATCGTCGGCGGTGTAAACAGCCCTTCCCGCTCTTACAAAGCGGTTGGCGGAGGGGCTCCTGTCGTGATGGAACGCGCACAAGGGGCTTACTTTTGGGATGTAGATGGCAATAAGTATATTGATTATTTAGCCGCATATGGCCCCATCATTACGGGACATGCCCATCCACATATTACAAAAGCCATTCAACGCGCGGCAGAAAACGGGGTGTTATACGGAACACCAACTCCTTATGAAATTACATTTGCCAAAATGTTGAAAGAAGCCATTCCTTCATTAGAAAAGGTACGCTTTGTCAATTCCGGAACTGAAGCAGTGATGACGACAATTCGCGTTGCGCGCGCCTACACGGGAAGAGATAAAATTATGAAATTCGCCGGTTGCTATCATGGACACTCAGATCTTGTTCTAGTCGCTGCTGGATCTGGCCCTTCGACATTAGGTACTCCTGACTCTGCTGGCGTGCCACAAAGCATTGCTCAAGAAGTGATCACTGTTCCTTTTAATGATATTGGCTCATTTAAACAAGCAATGGAAAAATGGGGGGAAGAAGTTGCAGCCGTTCTTGTTGAGCCGATTGTTGGAAATTTCGGCATTGTTGAACCGAAGCCAGGATTCCTTGAAGCAGTGAATGAAATCGCTCATCAAGCCGGGGCACTCGTCATTTACGACGAAGTTATTACGGCATTCCGATTTATGTATGGAGGGGCACAAAATTTGCTGGGTATTGAGCCTGACTTAACTGCACTTGGAAAAATTATCGGCGGCGGTCTTCCAATCGGAGCATACGGCGGCCGGAAGGATATTATGGAGCAAGTTGCTCCGCTCGGTCCAGCATACCAAGCTGGAACGATGGCCGGCAACCCCGCGTCTATTCTTGCTGGAATCGCCTGCTTAGAAGTATTGCAGCAGGAAGGGGCATACGAGCATCTTGACCGGCTTGGGGCCATGCTGGAAGAAGGCATTCTCTCTCATGCAAAAACACATGAGATTCCCATTACCATTAACCGCCTAAAAGGAGCTTTAACCGTTTATTTTACAACACAAAAAGTGGAAAATTATGAACAAGCACAACAGACAGACGGAGATATGTTTGCTAAATTTTTTAAATCGATGTTAAAACAAGGGATCAACCTCGCTCCTTCCAAATACGAAGCTTGGTTTATTACACTTGCCCATACAGAATCAGATATCCAATATACGATTCAAGCAGTGGAAAATGCATTTAAATCACTCAGATATGAATAATTATACAAAAAATGAACGGAAGCCCCTTATCTTCCGTTCATTCTTTATTTCTATTGTAATCGTTTACAAGTCTATTTTTACACTTCCCCTCAAATGAATACAACATCCATAAATATGAATAAATAATTGATTTCGCTTAATAAAAATGGTAACATAGACTATAAATTCTGAATATTTTTTATCTGCAGAACTAGTCGCTCGCATAAAATAAGCACCTTGAAAAATGGCTGCTTGTCTGTCGCAGCCGGCAAACCATTCCTTGTTAGCGGCCAATTTATAAAGTTTTTATTTTTTACAAGATGAGGAGTTCATTCGGTGGTCGGATGGCCAAACAACGATATTTCACAGATTTTCACAGGATTCTATTACGTGAATATGTGATAAAGACAAATCATAACGTTTCGATTTTCCAGAGAGCAGGCCTTTCATCTCCGAGTTGCATTTATATATACAGGTTGGCTTGAAAACGCTTAGCAAACAAGGAGTGAAGATGAACAAGGCCAGTGATACAGGCTGAAAGCGTTTATATTGGCAATGGGCGCTAGCATATTCAGCAAACCCACATGATTCTATCCCCTGGTTGTTGGGGTTTTTTCTTAAACCAAACACTGTACACAGGAGGTGAAGGCCGAGAAGTGGATATCCCCCACTTTAAAGCCACTCAAATGAAACAACATTGGAGTCCAGCCCTTTTCAAGGATTTTTATCGTGCAGAACATGACGCATGCGGCATTGTGTCAGCTCTCGAGAAACGACGCATTCCAACAAAAGAAAACATTATGACCTGTATTCAAGCACTTGTCAAAATGAACCACCGCGCCGGATTTATCAATGGGGAAGGTGATGGGGTCGGCGTTCACATTGACTTGCCAAAAGCTCTTTGGATGGAAAAACTGGCAGCCGCTGGCCAAAATCCGGAGATAGCAAATGATCCTTCTTTTACAGTTGGTCATATTTTTATTAACCGAACAGCGGATGTTGAAAAAATAAAAGAAACGATCAAACAACAATTCCAGCAGTTTGGTTTATCCATGATCTTTGAGTCTGACCGCGTTACTCACTCGCGTGCACTAGGACCGATCGCTCTTCGTCAAGAGCCTGTTTTTTGGCAGGTGGCTCTGCTGCCTTCACAAAACGGTCACTACTTATCCCAGCGTCTTTTTGAGCTTCTTATCGATATCGAACAAGACGAAAATGTTCATGTCGCATCTTTGAGCAATCTTCATGTTGTTTATAAAGTAATGGGAGCAGGAGATATATTGCCAAAATACTATGAGGATTTGGCCAATCCCCTTATTGCTTCGACGATTACCCTTGGACACAACCGTTACTCAACAAATACGTTATCAAATTTTTTCAGGGTCCAGCCATTTAGCGTTCTAGGCCATAATGGCGAGATTAATACAATCGCTAAGCTTCGTGAAGAAGCATTGATGATTGATGTTCCCCTTCCAAAAGACGGAAGTGATTCACAGGATTTAAGCCGCACAATCGAAACACTGATTTGCCGTCATGACTACAGTTTGTTTGAAGCAATGGATTTAATGTTTCCGCCAATTATTAACGAAATCAAATCCTACCCTTCTCATTTGCAAAATTTATATACGTATATTCGGGAAGCATGGGGACACTTTTCCCAAGGACCGGCAGGCATTATTTCCCGCTATGGAGACGAAGCTGTCTTTAGTGTCGACTCGCTAGGATTACGGCCTCTTTGGAAATTAGAAACGGAAGATCGCTTCATTTTTTCTTCTGAGCCTGGCATTATTCCGACCAGTGAATATACAGGCGAACCAAAGCCCTTGGCACCTGGCGAAAAGATCGGGTTTAAATGGGGAGCAAACGGGGCGATCCAGATGTTTGAATATGCTGATTTTCAAGAGGAAGTATATGCGCGTTTTGCCAAGCGCTTCGACATTTCTAATTTTCGCAAGCGCCTTGAACCGCCTGCTTTGGCGAAACATGTATTTATGGCGTCCACAAACAAAGTGCATAATGGTCAGTATGCTGCTTTTGGATGGGACCGAGAACATATCCAGCTCCTTGAACAAATGGCGGAAAAGGGCGCTGAGCCGATTCGTTCACTCGGTCATGATGCTCCTCTTGCCGCTATTGATAACGGGCGGAAAAATCTCGCTGATTTTATTAAAGAAAGCGTGGCGGTTGTCACGAACCCAGCCATTGATCGCGACCGTGAAACCGAACATTTTTCAACACGCACCATCATCGGCAAACGTCCTGCGCTCTTTGGAGAGCAAGATGTATCTTATGCAATAGAGTTGGCTTCTCCTATTTTAGTGGAGGGCAAGCTTGGCCATGAATGCGCAGATTTATTGCAGCATCCTTCCTATGATCAAATTGTCCATTCGTTCCAAGCGAAAAAATTAGCCTATACGATTTCGGCAACCTTTTCAGCCGATGAAACGATCCCAGATGCATTACAGCGGCTGTCTGCCGAGGCATGCGACGCAGTCCGCTCAGGGAAAACATTGCTGGTGATCGACGACTCACAAGCGCATCAGCGCGAACATTTGTGGCTCGATCCATTGCTTGTCACATCCATGCTCGATCACTCATTAGTCGAACAAGGATTGCGCCGTCATTGTTCGATTCTGCTTCGCTCTGGGGCCATTCGCTCCTTACACGATTTCATTGTCGTTTACGGGTTAGGGGCTGATGCCATTAGTCCATATTTAATGATGGCTACAGTTGCTTCTGAAAGCACCCCTCTTCCGGTTGTTCATTTATTCAATGCTTTGAATAAAGGATTGGAAAAGGTCATTTCCACTATTGGCATTCATGAATTGCGCGGATATAGCCGCCTTTTCTCATCAATCGGCTTGCATAATGACGTTGCTGATACTTTAAAAATTGACAACTTCTTTGGGTCTGATTCTTTAACCCATAATTTTGCTTCATTAAAAGAGGACGCGATCGCCCGGTTAGCGGACTATGGCGATGAAAGCGCCAAGCCAAGAAAAACCTTCCACCTCTTCCCTCGCATTTGGAAAGCGATTGGAGAGGTTGCGCAAACCGGAGTTTATGACCATTATCGTGAAAAACTAACCGAATTGGAAACAGAAACACCGACAACCATCCGCCATTTACTTGATTTAAAGAAAACAAAGAACAGCCTTTTAGCGGAAAAAGTAGATATTAGTGTCGGTGAGCATAGTTTGCCATTTGTCATTGCCTCTATGTCGTTTGGCTCGCAAAACGAAGTGGCATTTCGCGCCTACGCAGAGGCGGCTGATCGTCTTAATATGATCAGCTTAAACGGTGAAGGCGGAGAAATTAAAGATATGCTTGGAAAATATCCGCGCTCGCGCGGACAGCAAATTGCTTCAGGGCGTTTTGGGGTCAACGCCGAGCTGCTCAACTCTTCTAATCTATTAGAAATCAAAATCGGCCAAGGAGCAAAGCCGGGCGAGGGAGGACACCTTCCCGGATCAAAAGTCACTGCCAAAATCGCCGAGGCACGCAATGCGACGATTGGTTCGGATTTAATTTCTCCATCGAACAATCATGACATTTACTCGATCGAGGATTTAGCGCAAATGATTGCAGAATTAAAAACCGCTAACGATCAAGCTAAAGTTGCTGTAAAAGTACCTGTCGTTCCAAACATCGGAACGATTGCAGTCGGCATTGCCAAAGCAGGAGCGGATATCATTACACTAAGTGGGTTCGATGGAGGAACAGGAGCAGCGCGCATCCATGCGTTACAGCACGTCGGTCTCCCTGTAGAGATTGGGGTCAAAGCCGCACACAACGCACTCCTTGAAGCGGGATTAAGAAATAAAGTCGAAATTTGGGCAGATGGCGGGATTAAAAGCGCTCTTGATGTCATAAAAATCATGCTGCTTGGCGCCAATCGAATCGGTTTTGGCACTCTTTCTATGATCGCCATCGGCTGTACAACGTGCCGCGGCTGTCATTTGGATACGTGTCACGTCGGCATCGCTACGCAAATCGAATCGGAGGCACAGGCAAAGGAGCATGGATTACGCCGTTTCGTACCGCGACAATTCAATGCTGCCGTGCAAGGATTAGTCCACTTATTTACTGCTTTTGGTCATGAATTAAAGATGTTAACGGCTTCGCTCGGCTATGAGCGGCTGCAAGATCTTGTCGGACGCTCTGATTTATTAGAGCAAACAAGGGGATTCGATCAACTAAATTTGGCAAGCCTGCTGAATGTATTAGAGATTGAGCAATTTTCTCAAAAAGAAGCAGCAGCTAGCTTAGAAGAACCGCAGATGCTTGTAGCGGCTGGAGCAGAGTATTTAGACCATCGCGTAGAGGATCTGCATCGTTCTCGAGAATTTTCTACCGTTACATCGGAGCAGCGGGTTCTTGGCAGCCGTGTCTCTTGCCATCGCGTTCGCGGCCGCCTAGATGGCTCGTATAAAAAATTGCCAAACATCACATTGCGCTTTAAAAATGGCTCCATCCCCGGAAACGGTCTCGGCGCTTACAATAGTCATGGAATCGACATTCATGTAGATGGCGGAGCGCAGGATGGAATTGGCAAAACATCGTTTGGAGGCAGCATCCTCATCTTTAAATCAAAAGGAAAAGATGGAAAGTTTTATAACGGCTCTGTCGGAAAAGGATTTGGCTACGGAGCACAAAAAGGATTGCTTGTCGCTCAAGGAAATGCAGATGCGCGCGCAGGCATTCGCCTCTCAGGAGCGGACTTAATTATTGGCGGTCAAGTCACCGCGCCAATCCCGGAACAAGAGCATGGCAATATTGGGGCTCGCGCGAATATTAAAGGATTTGCCTTTGAATATATGACAAATGGACGCGGGCTTGTTCTCGGCGATCCAGGACCATGGATTTGTGCTGGTATGACAGGCGGGGTCGTCTATTTACGTCATCAACCGGAGATGGGGTTAACAAGAGCTGCTCTTGAACGCCGAATCGCCAAGGGGGCCCAAGTTCGTATTGAACCCCTCAACGGGCAGGGCCGAGCAGATGTAAAAGCGCTATTGTCTCAATATATCGCTTTACTCATCGAACATGAGCAGGAACAGGAGGCCGAGGCCCTAAAGCCTTTACTGGAACATCCTGAACATCATTTCTTCCAAATTAGTCCGACAAAAGAGCAAGCTGATCCTTCCGTTTCAACAGAATGATCATTTTTATCCGCTTCCTACAAAAGGTGTCCCGTTTCTGCGGGATACCTTTTTGTTGATAATCCCGTATAAAATGAGCCTACAACCCCTAGCCGATATTAAACTAAGGATAGTGTCTACTTTCCTCTTTCAGCAAACAGGACCATGCAATCATAAAAATCAACATGGATGATAATTCGAGACTTTTGAGCACTGCTCCATACGAGGTCGAGTAGCTTTAAACCACTGAAAACATAGCATGAAGATAAGAACAGCATCAATCACATCTCCACCGTAGTACATTAGCATCCCTCCCATTTCCGCCTGCTCTGTAGAGACGCCATGAGGCGGGTGAGCATAGATGTATTTGGATAAGATGCTGTGTCCAGCTAACGCAACTGTTAATACGACGGCCCGACAGACGAAGCTAGACTTATGCGGCATTGGATCAATATAAATCATAGACACGGTAAAAACATATCCAGCAAGGAATACATGTATATGTACCAATATATGCAAAAGCACATTTCGCTGCATCATAGCATACAAGTCAGTCGTATAAAGTAACCATAGTCCTCCGACATTAAGACAAGAGGCGACAACAGGATGTCCCAAAATACGAATCGGCCAACTCTTCAGCACGTTAGAAAGACGTCGGGCGAGAGTCACATTGAGTGTTCTCAGGACAAGAGTCATCGGCGCCGCTAACGCCATCAGAAGCGGAGCAAGCATTCCAAGTAGCAAATGCCCCATCATATGTGCTGTAAAATCCATATGAGCACGATTCGCTAGAGGGCCAATCACTGCGGCAATGGCGCACAGAACTCCAAGCGCCCAAAAGATCGTGCGATGGATTGGCCAGTGCTTATGGCGGCGATTAGATATAAATGCAGCGAAGATATAAACAACTAATAGCAGAAAAAACGGCAATGCCAATAGTAGCTGCGCTAGTATCCCATTTGCGTAATCAATATGGGTGCCAGTGCTGTGATGAACGTAATTATTGATGTTCATGTGAATGCGTCTCCCTTGGCGGTTGTAAATCATTTCGTGCACGAATGATGAGAATCGCACCTGCTATCATCATACCAATCGCAATGATATTCCATGTCAAATCATAAGGAAGAAGATTCACATTATAGCGAATTTGATGCAACCGCATCAGCTTATGCTGGATTGTGCCATCGTATAACTGGAATATTCCTGCCCCTAGCAGCACCCCTCCCCACCATCTAGTGAGCCGCAACGCGTTTCGCCGGCGAAGATCTGCGAGCATAAATAGCGATCCGACTGTCGCAAACCAACTAAAAGCATGGAACAAACCATCTGAGACCAATCCAATACTTGTCGTGGACTTGTCATAAAAATGGTGCCAGTGCAACAATTGATGAAAAACCGCTTCATCGATAAAGGCCACTAAACCAAGGCCGAACAAGAAGCCTGACCATAGGTTACGGGCTAAGTATGGGGAGCTAGTTGCATCATGTGAAGGATTCTTTAGATTCATCTTTCCGGCAGTCATATGATCCTCCTCTTGCCTATGTCAATCTACTTAGCACTTGAATTTTCACATCGTTTCTTTCCACATCTTTCCCCGAATAAGCAAGCTATAATCAAACTCAACAAGAAATCAACTCCAATAAATTGCACAGACAAAACATAATAGCCATTGTGTTTACTCATAGTTGCCTTCTTATCTACTTTACATAACTTCATTTTTTTAAGGGTGGCTGTCTCTCACCGGATATGTTCAATCAATGGCGACCACCCATTATTCTGAATGAAAAAAACAGCCCAGCATATACATAATACCGCTGCTGTTCTTTTTCAGAATGAGGGGATTTTCCTACTTGATATCCTTCGATAAACCCTGTATATTACTAAATTGTTCACAACTATAATTCCAAATAAAAAGGAAGGATACGAAAACGAATATGAAACTCGGAGCCCGCATTTTCAAAACGGGAATTGCTGTTACATTGGCGCTTGTTTTAGCCAGCATGTTGAAGCTTCCTGCCCCATCCTTTGCAGGCATATCGGCTGTGTTTGCGATGCAGCCGACGATTTATCGCTCTTACTTATCTTTGATCGAGCAATTGCAAGCGAACGTGATCGGAGCTGTGTTTGCGATTGTGTTCGTCCTGTTATTTGGGCACAATCCTTTTATCATTGGATTGACAGCCATTTTAGTGATTGCGCTTTGCTTACGGCTTCGGCTTGAGTCCACCATTTCCGTTGCATTAGTGACCGTAATTGCCGTCATGGAATATACAGAAACGAACTTTATTCAATTTGCTCTGATTCGTTTTTCAACCATTATGCTTGGCATACTCGCCGCCTTCATTGTGAACTGCATATTTTTGCCGCCAAAATATGAAAAAAAGCTGTATGACAGCATTGTTGAAAACACCGAGACGATTTTAAAATGGATTCGAATTAACACACGGCGTGCTTCTGAGCATCACGTTCTCAAAGAAGACATCGAAAAATTAAAAGAAAATATGATGAAGCTCAACCAGCTTTACTTAATGTATAAAGAAGAACGAATCTACTTCGCGAAAAAACGCTATCAAAAATCGCGGAAGCTCGTACTATACCGTCAAATGATTACAGTTACCAATCGAGCGCTAGATGCTTTAAGAACGCTTCATCGCTTTGAGAATGAGCTTTCCCAAATGCCACCTGAGTTTCAACAAACATTGCGCTCACAGTTGGATTGCTTGCTTCATTATCACGAGCAAATTTTGCTGAAGCTGGTCGGCAAAGTGAAGTTTCAAGCAGAATCTAAAATAGCGGATGAGGCATACGATGAAAAAAAGCGACTTGTGGAGGCTTTTTATCAATACAGTAAGCATGGAAATGAATATCATCTATTGTCGCTCGTTGGAACGATTATTACTTATGGAGAACAGTTGGAGCATCTTGATAAACTTGTGGAGAGCTTTCAACAATATCACAAAGATGACGAAGAACCTCTGCACCTTTCCGGACAACAAGGATGATATCGCAAAGATGCCTGCCGCCATTTTTATCACAGACTCCATCATTTTAGAGAGGCAGCACCCTCATCAGAGAGCCGCGCGCCTCTTTTTGTTTTCACGAAAAAAATCAGCGAGCGAATATAGCAAGCTTGATGTGTCAATTAGTCTGCCCTCCTTCAAACAACGCGAGAAAAGAATCTTGTTCAATGCTTCAAGGATGATGCGAAAGGGTGAATGCGAAATTGGGAAAATCTCCATTCGTTGAACATAATATGTTAGATTGAACATATAGGCCATTCTTCGAGAAAAGAAAATTCAATGTTCTCCCTCTCTCCTTCTTTTTGTCCATGATGATTTCCATTTGGTCACCTTTCCCATACAGGAACATTCTCTTCTTGGTATCTTCTATGTTCCTCCACGCATAACTTTTCTAAAATCTCAAAAACAATTTGCAGTAAAGGGATTAAAATCATCCAATAAATCTATTTTTTGTATATGTATGAAGTTGATTTTTTGGAAGTATATGCTATTATAAATTATGGAAAGTGTTATAATTAAAGGAATGTATAAATAAGCTTACAAAGATGTTATCAGTCATCCCCCTATCATTTACAGCAGCATATCGTGATTCTTATTCATTTGACATTGCAACAAAGATTTATAAACAACTACTAGTTTTATACAGAAGGAGATCCATACTGATATAGTGGATCGGTATCTTCCCAAAAATCTGACTATAAAGTAGAGCTATATAAATCCTGGCTCACTAATTATCGTTTTACCAAATCAGCAAACGGTTATTACGCTACTAAAAGTTGGGGAGTTGTTGCTGCCGGGGATTATACTGTCAATGTCACGAAAACTGGTGGCGAAGGCGACAAGGTAATCGGCAGTGGAAGCATCGACCAATAACGATATAAGAACAAGTCTAAATTCGATGACTTGTTCTTTCAATTTTTAATGAATAAGGATGATTTACTTTGAGACTACTGATGGATATACTGCTATTTTCAGGACCCATATTACTTTTTTACTTGTTCATTAGGCTTTTATTCATTCGAAAATCTAAATTAAGGATGATGAAAGAAATTTCAAGGATTACTTTTCTTGCTTATATCTCTGCTTTAATTTTTATTGTTTGGATTGACCAGAGTACCCCGGTAAACTATCTCTTATATAATTTCGTCCCTTTCAAAACCATATTTACTTACATTGAAGATTTCATTTCCGGGACTAATCCATTCATTGCCTTTAAGAATATATTGGGAAATGTCCTCCTAACATTACCCATTGGATTTTATTGTGTTATTTTTACACGCGGTCTTTCTAAAGCCAAATTAATTGGTCTATCAATAGTAGTCCCCCTCATAATCGAATGTGGACAATACCTTTTGTTTTTGACGAAATTAGGGGGGCTTAGATCCGTTGATATTGATGATTTAATTCTAAATTCCATTGGCATTATAACGGGCTACTATTTTACGATGTACTTATTACAAAAAAGCCATAAAAAGCAGCAACAAGTAAATAACTATAACTGAAAGATTCGTTAAAAAAGGAAAATAAAGCTTTAGCAAAACACAGGTTAAAATCTCTCATATAGCTGTAACCCAATTCCCTACTTGCAATAGAACCATAGTGTCAGCGAGAGGAGCTATGGCTCATGATTACGAGAGGGGAATTTTTATGATTAAAAGGGAAAGGCTATTTCCGATATCGCAAATGAAATGAGGATAGATCAGAAAACATTCCGAAAATTGATCCATTCTCTTTCCCATACAATGTTTGTCATACTTTAACTGAACCAATCTTTTTTTCAGCAGCGTCTTCTAACATAACGTGATCCATTCTACTGAATGTATCGACATGTCCCCCTCCAATAAACAGGTGTGACGGTCGAGCGATGGAATAACATCGATTAAAGAACGATGAATAGATTGGAAAGCGCCTTTGTTTCAGCCTTCGTCATGGCAAAATTCAGCGACAATATATGAAAAAACGGCTATCCTTCGTTTAGGATAACCGTTTCGGTAATTCGTTAGCTTTTCATGCGCGGATCAAGCGCATCGCGCAATCCGTCTCCCATTAAATTAAATCCCAGCACCGTCAACATAATGGCAAGCCCAGGAAATACCATCGTCCAAGGTGCCTGTGTTAGAAAATCTTTTGAACTTGCTAGCATCGTTCCCCATTCCGGATTTGGCGGCTGCGCCCCTAAGCCGAGAAAACCAAGAGCAGCCGCTTCAATGATGGCAGTAGCGATCGCTAACGTTCCTTGCACGATAATCGGCGCCATACTGTTCGGCAAAATATGATGGAATAAAATACGAGCATCACTCATTCCTATCGCTCTTGCTGCCACGATATATTCCTCTTGCTTAATACTTAATACACGTGAACGAATCAATCGTCCAAAATTCGGAATATTAATGACCGCGATCGCAATCAATGCATTTTGCAGTGATGGCCCCAAAACAGCGACAATTCCGATGGCTAATAAAATACTTGGGAATGCCAGCATAATATCAAAGATACGAGAAATAATGGCATCTATCCATTTTCCGTAATAACCTGCTACAATACCGAGTAAAGATCCGACAACAACCGAACCGAGCACAGAAAAAAATCCAACCCAAAGCGAGATTCTCGCTCCATAAATGACGCGCGATAAAATGTCGCGGCCAAAGTCATCGGTTCCAAAAAGATGCTCTTTCGATGGCGCCTGCAAACGTTCGGAAAGGTTTTGCTCACTAATTTCATACGGAGCCAAAAGCGGAGCGAACACGGCTAATAAAATAAAAAACAGGACAATGGCCGCACCAACAAGCGCTATTTTATTTTTTTTAAAACTGCGCCAGCCTTCCTTCCAAAGTGAAACCGATTCTTCTTTGTCTGGTTTAACAGGGATTGGCGCTTGATTTCGGGCTAATTCGGCCATTTTGTTTCACCCCTTTGCAAAATTAATTGTACTTAATGCGCGGATCAACAGCAGCATAAAGAAGGTCGACAACTAGATTAATAAAAATAAAGATCGTTGCTACTACTAAAATTCCTGATTGTATCACGGGATAATCACGATAGCCGATTGCTTCATAAATATAGCGCCCAATTCCCGGCCAACTGAAAATCGTTTCCGTTAAAATCGCTCCTCCAAGCAACAGCCCTGTCTGCAAACCAATAACCGTCAATACAGGAATAATCGCATTTTTTAGTGAATGCTTATAAACGACCCAAAACATGCTTAACCCCTTCGCTCTCGCTGTACGAATATAGTCGGATTTCATCACTTCAAGCATGCTGGAACGGGTTATTCTTGCGATAATTGCCATAGGAATCGTAGCCAAAGCTATACTTGGCAGGATTAAATGCTGCAATACTTGCATAAACTGCTCTGTATTTCCTTGCAGCAATGTATCGATTAAATATAGATGAGTAATAGGTTCTATCGGATTTCGCACTTCCTCACGCCCAGATGTCGGAAGCCAATCCAAATGAATCGCAAATACCCACTGCTCCATGAGCCCCAACCAAAAAATCGGCATTGATACGCCTACTAGCGCTAATATCATCGCTGTATAATCAAACCAGGAATTTTGAAACCAAGCGCTTATAATTCCTGCATTCACGCCAATCACGATGGCAATCAACATCGCCGCGATAGACAGCTCAAGCGTCGCTGCTAAATATGGCCAAATTTCTTGCGATACCGATGTTCCGGTTCGAATGGATTCTCCTAAATCTCCTTTTAGCAGTCCCCCTAAATATTTGACATACTGAACATACCACGGCTGATCAAGCCCCAGCTTATGCGTCAATGCTTCGACTGCTTCTTTCGTCGCTTTTTGTCCTAAGATGACCTGTGCCGGATTTCCGGGAATCGCCCGAATCATAAAAAAGACAACGAGCGACATTCCTAACAAAACAGGAATCACCATCAAAATTCTCCGCAGCGTATAAGCAAACACGCTATCACTCCTTCCTTGCGAAATTCAAAGGGAGAGGTATCCCCCCTCCCTCTCAACCTAGAATTTATTGAATCTCTACTTTTGTAAATTTATCGGTGCCTGTTGGATGTGGATTAAAGTTTTTAATCGTCGTTTTTCCTGCTAGCAGCGGTGTTGAGTGAACAAGCGGGATCCATGGTGCGTCTTCTTTGATAATTTCTTGCGCTTTTTTGTAAAGCTCATTCCGTTTATTTTCATCGCTGACTGTTTGCGCTTCAACTAAAATTTTGTGAAGCTCCTCATTGGAGTAGTACGTATAGTTGTTGCTGCCGATGCTGTCCTTATCTAGTAACGCGTATAGGAAGTTATCAGCATCACCATTATCTCCGGTCCAGCCAAGCAAGAATGAGTCTGCTTCTCCTTTCGCTGCTTTGTCTAGATAGGTCGCCCATTCATATGTGACAATTTTTGCCTTGACGCCAATTTTCGCAAAGTTGGCTTGCAACGCTTCAGCAATTTTTTTCGCATCTGGCATATATGGACGCGGAACAGGCATTGCCCATAATTCCATTTCAAATCCGTTTGGATAGCCGGCCTGTGCCAAAAGCTGCTTCGCTTTCTCTAAATCAAACGGATAGTCCTGAATCGCATCATTATAGCCAGGAATGCTCGGAGGCATCGGGTTTTTCGCAGGTTCTGCCTGCCCAGCATAAAACGCATCAATTAGCGCTTGTTTATCTACTGCATAGTTTAGGGCTTGACGAACAAGTTTGTTCTTCAAAGGCCCCCTCGTCGCGGTTAAACCAACGTAGCCCACGTTCATGGAAGGACGTTTAAACACTTGGAAATCCTTGTTTTCTTCAACCTGTTTTAGATCTGATGGATTCACATCTTCCATTAAGTCAATTTCGCCTTTTAACAGCGCATTTAAGCGAGCTGAGTTGTCAGGAATAGAGACGAAGATTAACTGATTTAATTTTGGATATCCTTTCATCCAATAATCCTTATTTTTCTCAAGCACAATCCGCTCATTTCGCTTCCATTCTTTAAAAACGAACGGACCGGTTCCTACAGGATTTTCCGCAAACTTATCGCCATATTTTTCGATAGCTGCCGGACTGGCGATCGCAAACGGCGGCATTGCAAGGTTTTTCAAAAATGGCGCTTGTGGACGTTTTAATACAAACTGAACGGTATGATCATCCAGAGCTTTTACTTCTTTAATCACATGGCTTTCGTCATTTTTATATCCGCCAAACATCGATCCGTAGTATGGGAATTGGTCGGCATTTCCATTAGCCCATCGTTCGAAATTAAATACGACAGCTTCAGCGTTAAAGTCAGTGCCATCATGAAATTTAACGCCTTGTCGAAGCGTAAATGTGTACGTTAACCCGTCTGGAGAGATATCCCATTTTTCAGCTAGTCCAGGCTGGACAGATGTGTCACCTTCATTATAGTCCAGCAGTGTATCAAAGATATTTTTCGTTACCTTCAATGATTCGCCATCTGTCACTGTTGCAGGGTCAAGTGCAACCGAGTCTCCCCCGCGCCCATATACTAGCGTGCTTTGTGACGATGTTCCTCCCTTCCCACCGTTGCTTGTCTTTTCTGATTTTCCACAGCCGACAAGCGCTACAGACAGTGCCAGCATAACAGCAAGCAATGTCATCAATGACTTTTTCTTCATAACATATTCCCCCTTTTTCCAGTAGCCTTATGTTTATGACTTCGTTGCTTTTCATCTCATTGATAAAGATGGCAAGCAACGTAATGTCCCTTTTCAACCTCTTGGAGCGTTGGCCTTGTCGTTTTACAAATGTCCATACAAGCGCTGCATCTTGTATGAAAAGCGCAACCTTTTGGCGGATTAGCCGGGCTTGGCAAATCCCCTGTTAAAAGTTGCCGTTCCTGCTGATATTCAGGATCTGGAATAGGAACGGCCGATAGCAGCGCCTTTGTATACGGATGTTTAGGAGATTCGTATAGTACATCACTATCAGCTAACTCTACCATCCGGCCTAAATACATGACTCCTACACGGTCGCTGATATGGCGAACAACTCCTAAATCATGCGCGATAAAAATATAGGTGAGCCCAAATTCCTTTTGCAAATCCTCCAGTAAATTTAATACTTGCGCTTGAATCGATACGTCTAACGCGGAAACAGGCTCATCGGCAATAATCAGCTTCGGCCGGGTCATCAAGGCACGGGCAATGCCAATTCTTTGGCGCTGTCCCCCGCTAAATTGGTGTGGATACCGCTTGGCATGATAACTTCCCAGGCCTACAACCTCCAGCATTTCGTAAACTTTCTTCTTCCGCTCCTGCTTCGAGCCGATTCCATGTACAACTAGCGGCTCTTCAAGAATCTTTTCTACCGTATGGCGCGGGTTAAGAGAAGCAAAGGGGTCTTGAAATACCATCTGCATGTCGCGGCGCACTTTTCGTAATTCTTGCTTCGATAAATTTGTAATCTCTTGATTCTCAAACACAATTGAACCTTCTGTCGGTTCAATTAAACGCAGAAGCATTCGCCCCGTTGTTGATTTCCCACAGCCGCTTTCTCCAACAATGCCTAACGTTTCTCCTTTATACACAGTAAAAGTCAGATCGTCGACAGCTTTTACCTCGCCAATTTTTTTGCTGAAAACACCGCCCGTAATCGGGAAGTATTTTTTAAGATCTTTCACCTGCAACAACGGCTCGGTCACCCTTCGTTTCCTCCTCTCTTTGATGCAAAAAACAACGAACGCGATGCCCTGTTTGATCAATGGAGTATAGCTGCGGTGTTTCTTGAAAACATCGAGCAAACGCATGCTCACACCGTGCTGCAAACCGGCATCCTTGTTTGATCGTTCCCGGTTTTGGAACATTGCCCGGAATCGAATAAAGACGTTCCTTTTTTTCACGAATATCAGGAACAGACTGAATTAAACCGATTGTATAAGGGTGTTTTGGTTGCTTAAAAATCGTATGTACGTCGCCTTCCTCGACAATTTTTCCTGAATACATGACAATCACTCGCTGGCACACTTCTGCCACGACCCCTAAATCGTGAGTGATCATCATAATAGCGGTCTGGAAGTTTTGGTTTAAATCCTTCATGAGCTTTAAAATTTGCGCTTGGATGGTCACATCTAACGCAGTCGTCGGTTCATCGGCGATCAAAACAGCCGGACGACAAGCCATTGCCATCGCGATCATGACCCTTTGCCTCATTCCTCCCGATAATTGGTGAGGATATTCGTCGATGATGTCTTCCGCTCGCGGAAGACCGACTAGCTTTAACATTTCAATCGACCGCAGACGCGCTTCTTTTTTTGTGAGGTCTGTATGTGTACGAATGGCTTCGATTAGTTGATTGCCGATCGTAAACAACGGATTAAGAGAAGTCATTGGCTCTTGAAAGATCATCGCAATTTCATTTCCCCGAATCGCTTTCATTCTTTTTTCCGACGCATTGACAAGATTTTCGCCTTTCAACCAAATTTCGCCACCAACGACTCGTCCGATTCCTTTTGGTAACAGCCCCATAATCGATAACGAGGTCACGCTTTTTCCACACCCTGATTCTCCAACAATCCCCAAAACTTCCCCCTCGTTTATATAAAAATCGATATCATCGACCGCCGGAATTTCTCCATCATCTGTAAAAAAGGATGTTTTCAACCCTTTTACTTCTAGCACTCGCTGTTCACTCATGACGTCACCTCCTATCTAAATAAAAAAGAATAGTAGTACAATTCGGCCATTTTCATTTAAATTATGCCATGCATAGAAGAATAATACAATAATAATATTCTAAAAAGTTCAAATTATATAAATAAAACAAAAATGGCTGGATGAAAGAGGAAAACTATTCCTTTCCAATATGAAGAAAAGCATCTGCGAAATCTCCGATATGATATTAAAAATCCTCGCCGCGCAGCATGTCCGATCAATAACTGGTTGTGCACGCTCTCTTTGTATTTAATTTCCTTCAATAATGATGAATATTTTTTTACTTTATCTCTTTATCAATCCAAAGACAGCGGCTTCGTCTCTTACATACAACTACAAACCTACGGACAAAGGCAAATCACCTACTTGCCCTGATTGCACTTTGGAGTGACGCATTAAATTGTATCTATAGCCTATGTTCATTGATTTTTCGACATCCCCAACCATTTTCTGGACGTTTGAACAGTTTTACTTTTTATTTATGCCGCTTTTCCAATCTGAATCTACACGAAAAAATAGGGTTCAGACACAAGTGTCTGAACCCTATTTTTTTGAACACTAGTATTAACTGCGATATGAAAGAAACTTCTCATACCACATGTCAATAAAATCAGGCGCAAATGGTCCTTTTCGCTGCTGGATCCAGCTAACGAGCTTTTGAACATTATTTTTTAAAATGCGATCGATCACAGCTGGATAATTCATCTCCTGTCGATGGTGCTCATACTCATCTTCATCTAAAAGATTATAGGTCATGCTTGGAAAAACTTTTATATCAAGATCATAATCAATATATTTAAGCGCCTCTTGATCCCAAACAAACGGCGAGCTTAAATTGCAATAATAATAAACGCCATCCTCGCGAATCATTCCGATAATATTAAACCAATGCTTCGCGTGAAAAAAACAAATGGCAGGCTCTCTAGTAATCCAAGTCCTTCCATCAGATTCTGTCACAACTGTTCGATCATTTGCTGCAATAATATAATTGGACGTTCCTTTTAATACCAATGTTTCTTTCCAAATTCGATGAATCGAACCATTATGCTTATAGCTTTGAATTTGGATAATTTCTCCTTCACGTGGATATTTTGTCGTCATTTTTCTTACCTACTTTCATATGGACACTTTCTATATATAATGATCCAACCCAAACCAATAAACCGTATTGAATTTCTCGCTTTTTTTGCCCTAGTCGGCAAGACTATTTACTTTCCGAACCAGTATGCCCTTCTCAAACAAGGGACGCTTGGTAGATACATTTGAATATATTATAAATAATTTCGCTCCGAATTGAAAACAAAAGAGCCACCAACTCATTATGATGGCTCGCCCGCATGACAATAATGGCGCTGGTAGGATCGAATGACTTCCTCCGTTTGTTTTTCAAATGTTTGCTGAATTTCTTTTAATTGCTGCTTCATTTGCTGAATTTCTTCTTGAACCGATTGCAGCTTCGCTTCATTTTGCAGTTCAATTAATTCTTCTTCTATGGATTGACATCTCTCAATTTCTGATTGCAAAAATAATAGCTGCTCCATCGTTTTTAGCTGCTCGCCGACTAAACGATCAAAAAGCTCCATACTCTTTCTCCCCTTTCAGCATTCTATCTTAATACATTCGGGAAAAGAGCAGGAATTTCCTTTGACTATATCTGTAGAGTAGTGATAACTTTTGTCGAGCATGTAGATAAAAAAGCGCAAAGCGTCCCGCCGAGGAGAGCTTGCGCAGATAACTCAGCGAAACGGCTCAACATGTCGCTGCCACAGTGCGCAAACTGATGGCGCTTGAAGGTAGACAGCACCTTACGAACAGGATATAAAAAGGCACCCCTTTACCGAAAAAAGGAGTGCCTATAATGATATAGTTAAGCATGTTCACGCATTGGACGCTTAGCGTGATGATTTTTGTGATTTGCGCGCTTCAGCTTGAGCGTTTTGTTGTTTTACTTCTTGGACATCTGTTTCAGCAGCAAATTCTGTGCCAAATTGTCCTGCCGCACCAGCTTGAGCGTTTTGTTGTCTTACCTCTTGAATGTTTGTACCAGCAGCCGTTTTGTTTGATTGTTTTGCCATCGTTATCACCTCCACGACTTTAATGTGTCCAGGAGGTGATTTTTTTATCCGCAAAAAATTACGCCGGCAGACATAAATAAAATCAAGTTGAATTTCTTCGTCTGACAAGCGATAGATAGCAGCCAATGGAACGAAAAAACAGCCCATATCCATTCATGAACCTTCCCCCACTCCGTTAAGAGATGGAAGACTTCTCAGCGCAGTATGTTAAAAATTCGGATAGCCTAAGAAAAAAAATGGATCAACCATGCTACATTAATAAAGATCTGCCACCATCCACAATAATGGTCTGTCCTCGTATCATTTCCGCTTGATCAGATAATAAAAATAAAACAGCATTGACGATGTCCTTCGGCTCGACCATTCGTCCGGCTGGCGTTTTGGCAACAGCATCAGCCAACAATTCAGCGCGATTCGGAAAATGTTTCAATGCGTCTGTATCAATTGCCCCGCCAGAGACGGCATTGACAGAAATATTTTTCGCCGCTAGTTCTACAGCTAGATAGCGAGTCAACGACTCAACAGCTGCTTTTGAAACCCCTACCGCTGTATAATTTTCTAAATATCGGATGGAACCGAGCGAGCTAATGCTTACAATTTTTCCGCCTCCGACCTTTTCCATACGCTTTGCTGCTTCTTGCGCGCAAAAGAGCAAGGCCTTGCTGTTAATATGCATTGTCCAATCCCAATGGGATTCTTCCAATTCCATCGCTGCCCGCAATACTCCAGATGCAGCATTATTAATGAGAACATCTACTCGACCAAAAGCTTCGTCAATTTGTGCAAACATTTCCTGGATCTTTTCAACTTTTCCTACATTCGCTTTGACTACAAGCGCATGTTGACCTAATGCTTCAATTTCTTTCGCCGTCTGTAAAGCTGCTTCCTTGCTTCGCGCATAGTTGACAACGATATCGTAGCCTTCCTGCGCTAATCGAAGGGCAATCGCTTTGCCAATTCCCCGGCTGCTTCCAGTCACTACTGCCACTTTTTTGCTCATTTCTTCCTCTCCTTTATTATGTATAAATTTACGGGCTATTTTTTACACTATTGAGAAAAAGGAGGAATAGCCCATGTATGTTGGTCGTGATATGACAGAACTTTCCATGATACCAAAATCGAAATGGAAAGATAGCGAACTCGCCTTCTTTCACCATTCATTCCAGCAAATAGCCCCGTATTTAAACGCGGAGGGACAAGCCATTCATCGCGAAATCATTGAAGAAATTGAAGCGCGCGGTGTAAAACGAACAGAAGCTACCTATACAAAAGGAACAAGGCCATCCTATGACTAAGGACGATTTTTTAGTCTGCCTTCCATCATTCACTCTCATGTTTTCACATCAGACGACTAGCAGACAAGAAGCGCAGTCATACAAAGTGCAGATCCGCCCAAGGCAGCAGTTGTTAACAGTCTGAGGCGGATTTTTATCCGCCTTCCTGTTTGAATTGCTTATATTCTTTCCAAATGCGTTGGTGTGACACAGGAAAAGCAAGCTGCTGAATCTCTTGCTCGCTCACTAGCTTTAGACGATCTGTTTCCGCTATATCGCCCATGATTGTACCACAATATACAACAATATTCCAAACCAAGTGGGAAAACACATGCTCTAAAGCGGCAAAAGGAGAATTTAGCTCCACGCAAGCGCCATATTCTTTTTTAAGAAAAGCGGTCAATTCTTTTTGCGGCTGTTCTTTTCCTACCTCACAGTTTGGAAATTCCCATAAATTCGCTAAAAGCCCTTCTTGATCCCGCTTATGAATGAGAATACGCCCCCGTTTATCCATAACAACAGCAGCAGCGATAGAAACCTCCTTCACTTTCGCTTTTTTTGTTTTCACAGGCAGCTCTTCTTGTCTTCCTTCTGCAAATGCTCGGCAATGGGCCTGAACAGGACAAAGCAAACAAGCAGGTTTCCCTGGAACACAAATGAGAGCTCCGAGCTCCATCAAAGCTTGGTTAAAATAAGAAGGATTCTCATGAGAAATAATCATTCTTACGATGTTTTCGAATATTTTCCTCGTTTTTACCTTTGCGATGTCTTCCTCTACTAAAAAAATTCTCGATAATACACGCATCACGTTGCCATCTACAGCTGGCTCTGGAAGCCCGTACGCGATGCTCAGCACCGCTCCAGTCGTATACGGTCCTACACCTTTTAGCTTTGAAAATTCCTCCGCGCTGTCAGGCACTTTCCCTCCGTACCGCTCCTTTACTTCTTTTACCGCGGCATGCAAATTGCGGACGCGCGAATAATATCCGAGCCCTTCCCAAGCTTTGAGCACTTTCTCTTCATCAGCAGTTGCCAAAGATTCTAAAGTGGGAAATTGCTCCATAAACTGATGAAAATAAGGGATGACCGTATCGACTCTCGTTTGCTGCAACATCACTTCAGATACCCAAATTTTATACGGATCACTGTCCTTTCTCCACGGCAAATCGCGCTGCTCACGCTCAAACCACTGAATTAAATCACGCTGAAACGCTTCGATCTGAAATTCTTCAATAAATGGTTGCATTTGTTGGTTCACGTTTGCTCCTCCAAGATGTTAAACTAATGATAGTATAGTGTGGATGTACAAAAAATTTCAATCGTTTGGTACATACCCAATCATCTAAAGAAAAGATGGATATACTATGAAACAGAACACTATAAGGAGGCTTCTTCGTTGGACACGGGAACACATATTGTCATGGGAGTGGCATTAGGAAGCATCGCCACTTTAGATCCTGTTATTGCACATGATCCAGCTTTAGCACAAGCTGTTTTAATCGGTACGCTAATAGGCTCTCAAGCTCCTGATTTAGATACGGTTTTAAAGCTAAAAAATAACGCTAAATATATTCGCAATCACCGCGGCATCACTCACTCCATTCCAGCTTTATTGATTTGGCCTCTACTCATTACAGGAGTTATTGCTCATTTTTATCCTATATCCAATATGTTTCATTTATGGATCTGGATTTCAATCGCTGTGTTTTTTCATGTGTTTGTCGATATTTTTAATGCCTATGGGACACAGGCTTTGCGGCCATTTACAAAAAAATGGGTTGCTCTTGGCGTGATTAATACGTTTGATCCGGCCATTTTTGGAATGCATCTTGCTGGCATCGGACTCTTGTTTCTTGGCGCTCATCCAGGCTATACGTTTTTAGCGATTTACGTGCTGTTAGTCGGCTATTATATCATTCGCTTTCGCCAGCAAGCCATGATTAAAAAAGCGGTGATGGAAACCATTCCGCATGTGGAGCAAATCATTACCGTGCCGACCTTGCGTTTTCGTGAATGGCATTTAGCGATTACGGCCAAAGACCACTTTTTCGTCGGCCGTGCCAAAAACGGCGCAATCCATATTTTAGATACATTTGAAAGATGCCCGATTCCTTCTCATCCCGCGATTGAAGCAGCCAAAAAAGATGAAAATTTAGCAGCCTTTCTCTCTTTTTCACCTGTTTATCGCTGGGAAGTCAATGAATATAGCGATCATTATGAAGTTCGCTTTACCGACCTGCGCTATCGAAACAAAGGATACTATCCATTTGTGGCTGTTGTACAGCTTGATCGCCATTTTCATGTTGTCAGCTCTTATACAGGGTGGATTTTCAGTGAAGGAAAATTGCGCAAAAAGCTCGAATTAATTCCGGGCTAATAAGTGATTGAAATCCCCACAATCGCTTCACGTTGTAGACAAAGTCAAATGGGCTTTGTCTACAATCATTTTAACGTCCTCATTATCTTGTGCTGGCTGCATATCAGACCGGCTTGAAAACGCTTGGCAAGCAAGGAATGCAGCCTGACGACGCAAATCGAATCAAAACGTTTTAAGCGGAGAAACAAGGTCAGCGACGCAGGATGAAAGCGGTTGAAATCACCAACCATCTATTTAGTGCTTTAAATAGTCGTCTCGGTTTAGTAAATGCTTGTACTTAGGATTTATGGCCTCGAATTCATGGAGCTTGGCACCATATTGCCTAATCCATTGTCGAACCACTCTTTCTGTTAACTCTTTTCCCTTATAGGAATAACCGGCACGCGCATAAGTAGCTTCAAAATCCTCCCATAATAGCTCTACCCACGTTCGTGCTTGTGCATATGCCAGCGCATCATTTTGGTCGAGCAACTCCTTTGTCAGCCGCTCAAAATATGCGTTCATTGTCATCGTTTTTCTCTCCTTTCCTGCCAAGATTTGAACACATAACATGTCGACAATTCGCTATACTAAAAATGTGTTGGTAAACAACACAAACAGGAATGACGAAAGGGGAAACAGAGTCATGCGCAATAAAGAACGCAACTTCCCTAACCAAAATCATAACAAATTAGAAGGCGAACCTCGTGCCAAGGCAGAATACGCTTCTAAGCGCGCAAATGGCACGATTAATACCCATCCGCAGGAACGCATGAGCGCTTCAAATCATCGGGATGAATAACGTCTTACACTTATTTAATGACGTCCATCGTTTTTCATCCGTTTCCATGTCTTGCTTATGTCAAGTTTTTTTACTCTGAATGTATCTATAGACGTCCATGACGAATTTTTCCGGCTTAGGCGTCTATACAGGAGGTGCCGGATCGTGAATCGTCATTCTCGAAAAAAATTTTACAATAACCTTTATTCCAATCCGTTTCAGCAGCCATGGGCGAACCCAAAGCATGCCCACTCCCAAGTTAATGGCGAAACGCAACAAACCGTCGATTTAATGATTTTAGAACGACAAACAAGAAAACAATCGTAAGCTTGCGTAACAGCCAGAGAGCTTTCACATCTCTGGCTGTTACGCCTTCATTAACAAAGAAATCGGCAAAGCCTCCTCTTCACCATCGCCATTCAATCGGTATCCCCATGCAAACACTCCGTTTAAATAACGAATTTTAAAAAAAGAGCCAGGATCTCCATCAATTTCATATATATCTCCGGGCTGAAAATCCTCTGGATTCAATAAATACGCCTTTGCCATAGCGATTTTCCGCTCATAAACCGCTAATTCATTCACCATTCCCATTTGTTCTGCTTTGCGCGCCTTTTCCGTCAGTGCGGCTATTTCTTGCTTCAGCTCATATTCTGTCATCTCGCTATACCGTTTTTGCATTATCTTTCATTCCTCCTCGCTTTTCATTATAGTATAACTTGGACATCTTGATCTCCTAATAAAAACCTGTTATGATTTTCAAGTTGTATACATGGATGAACGGATAGGCTATAAAGCCATTATTCAAGCTACGATGAATAAAGAACAGCAGTCAACGGAGGATAGGCATATGGAAGCAATCGTCATTACAGGGGCAGGAACAGGCCTAGGAAAGCAACTAGCTTTGAAATACGCTAAGAAAGGGTATCCCATCATTTTAATGGGGAGACGAGAGCACCCTCTTTTCGCCGTTAAACAAGAAATTGAAGCAAATGAAGGCCAAGCATTTATTTACACATTAGATATCCGAAGCTATGAAGACGTTTGCCAAGTATCAGCACAAATCATCCAGCAGCATAAAATAGGGTGTCTAATTAATAACGCTGGGATCGGGCATTTTGGTTCTCTCGCTTCCCTCACATGCGAACAAATTCATGAAATGATCGAAACGAATGTTTGCGGAACCATTTATATGACAAAAGCTTTTCTTCCCTATTTTCAAACATTGCCTAAAGCAAAAATCATCAATATTATCTCGACAGCCGGACTGCGAGGAAAAGTAAATGAATCTGTTTATGTAGCCACTAAATTTGCAGTTCGCGGATTTACTGAAAGTCTTGTTAAAGAGCTTGAGAACACTCCTATTTCTATAACAGCCGTATACATGGGAGGAATGGACACGCCTTTTTGGGAAGGAACCGATCATATTCAAGACCGTTCCCGCCTTCTTCCTCCTGAGCAAATCGCTGAGTATATTATTCAAAATGAAAATGGACAGGCTGAAATGATCATTGAATCGAATAAGTTGTTATAGCCATCCATATCAGTGATCGTCACACCCCTATTTCATATGCCGGTGAAACATTGGCTTCTGATCACGTCAGCAAAATATATCGCTCCGGCTGGTTTTATTCATGAAGGGGGAAGCTGAATAGAAGCGTTGCGATAAATCAATGAATTTTCCAACGCCAGCCCATGGCTTTCATCGTTTTCTAGTCGACTTAAATGCCCGCTCATATCGTTTTTTACAGATGCCATAAGAAGCTGGAACTGATGGCCGCTTCAAAAGCAGAATCTCATTTTTTTCGACGGTCGGTGTTTAATCGCCCGACCGTCGACCGCTCGCGTGGAAACAAATGTTGAGAGATCTGTTGCATCTCATGCACGCCGAGCCCCACAGATAAACATAGGCTTATTTCTACTTCATTGATTTTCCTCTTCTTTTAGCTTATTTAGCATTTCATTAATTTTTTCAAGCGAAAAACCTTTTCGATATAGCGCTTGCTTCATTTTTTGCTCATATATCAAACCATTATAAGCCTGATAACGACGATGGGCCTTCCGCGCATGGTGCTCAAGCGCCTCCCATTCTTTTGCTTCGTCTGGAGCTTGTGCATGCTCATCCGTTATTTTTTGAGCCATCCATCGTGGAAATCCTTTGCGCTGCAATAGCTGTTCAATATATTGCTTCCATTCATAAACAGAACGATGCTTGGTCTGTTTCATCGCTTTTTCATATAGCTTTTTGGCGGCTTCTAGCTGGCGATCCTCTGTCAATAACAACAAGGCCTGTTCAATGAGATCTTCTGCAATCCCCAAGCCTTCAAGCTCTCTGCGAATAACGGCCGGCCCCTTTAAAGTGGTTTTTATTTGTGTTTGGACATAAGCGTGCGCAAACTCTTCGTCATTTACATATTGATGTTTCCTTAATTCATGTAGCACGTCGCGGATAACGGCTTCCGGTTTCCCTTTTTTCTTTAAATGATTGACCACTTCTTGTTCAGAACGCATGCGATACGAAAGAAAATGAAGCGCTATTTGATATGCTTTTTTCACTTCATCTGCATATACTATTTCTTGAAATGTAAATTCATCCACTTCCATTCCTTTTTTCAGCCGAAACTCAATCAGCACATTTTGATCCACACTAAACGAGAAACGTTCTCCATTTTCCTTAAGTGCATGAATCATCAAACGTTCCCGGTTTTCTTGCTGCACCTCAATTTTAATAATAAGCATGATCAACCCTCCATCATTTATGATATCAAAAAAGGAATCAAGCATCGATAAAGCGAACTATGTAAAAAAGAAAAGAGGTGGATGAATTGAACATTGCAATTGCTGGAGGAACCGGTTTTGTTGGGAAAGCGCTCACACATTACTTACAGCAAAAGAATCATGAATTATACATTTTGACAAGAAGAACCCCTCCCACATCTTCGTTGCCAAATGTCCATTATATACAATGGATGACATCTAAAAGCCGCCCAGAAGCCGCGCTTCCCTCACTTGATGCGATCATTAACTTGGCTGGAGAGTCCATTAACAGCGGAAGATGGACAAAAAAACGAAAAGAGCGAATCGTCCAAAGCCGATTATCTTCCACGAAAGAAATCATTCGTTTTATGCGCCTTTTGCCTTCTCTCCACCGTGTGTTCATTAACGCTAGCGCGATCGGCATTTACGGAACTTCCTTCACCGATACATTCACCGAAAACACGGAAACGATTGGAAACGATTTTCTTGCGCAAACCGTCAAGAAATGGGAAGAGGAAGCAAGTCAGGCCCAAATACTCGGAACTCGTACCATTTTTGCTCGTTTTGGCATCATTATCGGCAAAAACGGAGGAGCGCTTGGAAAAATAGCGCTCCCATATCGCTGCTGGATGGGCGGAACAATCGGATCGGGGAAGCAATGGGTCTCATGGATTCATATAGAGGATGTTGTTCGAGCCATCGAATATATGCTAACCCATGAACAGCTTGTCGGACCTGTCAATCTAACAGCACCGTCTCCTGTTACGATGGATGAATTAGGGAAAACAATAGCTTTCGTTCTAAAGCGCCCTCATTGGTTGCCTATTTCCGAACCAATGCTGCGGTTGCTTTTAGGAGAAAAGAGCAGCCTCGTATTAGAAGGTCAACGAGTCATTCCCAAAAAGCTACAAGAATCAGGATTTTCGTTTTCTTTTCCTTCTCTTGACACGGCACTGCTCCATCTATTCAAAGACAGCGACGAATCATAGGCGAAGACTGTCGTAGCTATTTCCTATCATCAGAATATAGCTTTGGAACATTTGGCTCTTTTATATGAGATTCTTGCCGTTTTTCAATAGTGGAATGACGAGATCCATGGATGGATCTTCAATCTTTTTACACATCCGTTTGATAAACGCAAGTCCCAAATTGCCTCTGGCCGTCAACAAGGTAACTGCTCCGCCTTTTAGTTATACGGCCATGATTCTTTATCGATGGCGATAACACTCAAGTGATCGCTCCGTCTGAAGTTTTGGAATTCTTCATCACAAACCCGTGCTTAAAGAACAGATCAAACACGGACAACAAGGGAGTTGGCGATGAAAAAACGATTATTAACCAATGCAACGATTCATCCTATCACAAGTGCGACGATGCATCAGGCAGATTTACTTATAGAAAATGGAAGAATCAAAGCAATCGACTATCAATTATGTCCTGATGAACAAACAGAAGTGATTGATTGTGGAGGAAAGCATTTATTTCCTGGTTTCATTGATGTTCATACACATCTTGGCTTGTATGACGAAGGAACAGGCTGGGCAGGAAACGATGCCAATGAAACGATCGAAATGATGACACCTCATATTCGAGCGATCGATAGCGTCTATCCTTTTGATCCCGGCTTCCGTGATGCTATTTCTCATGGGATTACAGCCGTTCACATTATGCCGGGCAGCGCCAATGTGATCGGCGGAACGACTTCCGTTATTAAAACATATGGAACAAACGTTTCTCGCATGTTAATAAAAGAAACGGCCGGTTTAAAAATTGCGCTCGGGGAAAATCCAAAGCGCATCCACAGCAATGGCAGCGAAGCATCCATTACCCGCATGGGCATTATGGGAATGCTTCGTGAAACCTTTTATAAAGCAAAATATTGCACTCATCCTGAAGATTTGCGCATGGCCCCCATTGTTCGTGCACTCAAACGAGAAATCCCTGTACGCATTCATGCTCATAGAGCTGATGACATTATTTCCGCTATCCGCTTCGCAGAAGAGTTTCATCTCGATTTACGTATTGAGCATTGCACAGAAGGACACTTTATCGCCAAAGAATTAGGTGAGAAAAAATTAAAAGTATCGGTCGGGCCAACCTTGACACGCCGCTCAAAGGTCGAACTGACAAATAAAAGCTGGATGACATATAAAATTCTTCATGATGCCGGTGTCGAAGTGTCAATAACAACCGATCATCCCTATACGCCTATTCAATATTTAAATATTTGTGCTTCCGTCGCTGTCCGTGAGGGACTGGAAGAGCAAAAAGCAATCGAAGGAATCACGATTCTTCCAGCACGCAATTTAGGAGTGGATGAGCGCATCGGCAGCCTAGAGGTTGGTAAAGACGCGGATCTTGTTCTATGGAATGCCCATCCGTTCCACTACTTGGCAAAACCTATTTTCACCATGGTAAATGGGGAAATGATATACACAAAAAATTAACAAAAAAGCTATTTCCTTTTTACACATAATCATGTATGATGAAGGAAGCCATTACATGAAAAATGGACCTACAATTAGATAATGACGCTTCAAATCAAGGGAAGGCAAATGGTGCGCCACCAGTCGAGATGCTGGTTCTAGTGGGTTCGATTCCCACCCCGAAATTTTTTGATTGAAATACATTAAAAAATTTCGAGGGTGGTTTCCCACGTGCAAGCTGCCCTCAAAACAGGAGGGAAATGCAATGTTAAAAAAACGTGAATTGCAGGATTGTCAAGCTCTTTACGAACTAATGGTGCACCCTGAGGTCTTCCCTTTTGTGCGCCAAAAAGCCCATTCCTATGAGGAATTTCTCTTTATTACTAAACAAACCATCGAAGCTGAAGAACGCGGTGAGCTCATTTCGCGGACCATTTTAGATGAATGGGGCAATCCGATCGGCACGATTAGCTTGTTCGATGTTCAAGACGGAGCAGGATTTTTAGGAACATGGCTAGGCAAGCCTTATCACGGCCAAGGTTACAATCAACAAGCAAAGCAGGCATTCTTTAACGAATTATTTTATGAACTTTCTATTCAAACCATTTTTATGAGAATTCGCAAAGTGAATGTCCGCTCGATAAAAGCAGCCGAAAAACTCCCTTATGTCACATTAGCAAATGAAAGAAGGAAAAGCTTATTTGACGAAATCAACCAAGGTAAGGATATCTATCATTTATACGAAATTTCAAAAGACAACTACACACTTTATACGATGCGCTGTCCTCTGCTTTTAGAAGAAGAACAGCAAAGAAAAGAAGCGTAGACAAAGAGGAACTCTCACAGTTGGCTGAGCAGTTCCTTTTTTGCATAAAATGAAGGCGGATAGGGAAAAATAACAATGAAAAAACTGCCGTAAAGCGAGGGCGAAACGATGAATGAGAAACGAAAACGCGAAAAAACAAAAAACACCCTGTCTAGCGCTCAAGAAGTGATCTATTCACGCGAGTTCAAATTGGCTGATCGAGCCGGGGGCTATACAGCAAAAAAAGCCCGTCATTAATCCAATCCTGCTATTGACAGCTGTGTTGATGATCCTAATAACAACCATTTGACATCGTTTGATGCTTAGCATTCCTTTTCTCGAATAACGAACGCCAGCGGGCAAATGAATGGGCCTTCTGGCGTTTTTGTCTGAGAAAAGAAAGCAGAAACGAGACCATCCTGTATTTTTTAGTAAAATAATGGATCATCAACATTTATGTACTACTTATACTTTTTCCGCGCTGTGTCATCCTAAACATGAATCAAGATTGATTCATCCTAGCTATGAAGGGGGCAGTTGTTATGGGCAGATCTCACGGACAACGCACACGCGACAAAAACAAAGCATCTCTTCCACAAGTTCCAAAACAGCTCAAATCGGATGGTTTAGATGTTGAATATTCACGTGAACTTGCCGATCATGAAGATTTAGAAGCTGAAGCACGCGCAGCTGCTTCCGGAATTCGTCAAAGTCAAAGACGAAACAACTAGAAACTGTTTTTAAAAAACAGAAGCAATCAGGTTGTAGACAAAGTCCACATAGACTTTGTCTACAACCATTTTAACATCCCTCATTTGTTTGGGATCAGTGTGGTTCGATCGCCCAACTCGTGAAAGCGGATCACCAATCGATATCGATCATGTAACGCTCCACTAGTACTATGGGTTCCGTTTCTTCTTCATGATTAATCGTCAGTTCCATTTTCGCTTTCATGTAAATCTTGTAGTTCTAAAACGGATTCAATTCTCATCCATTCCGGGCGCAGACGATATTCTTTCATTTTTTTTGTAATGACTTGCTTTATCGCCTCTTCTGGCGAATGAGCATATACAAGGCTTCTTCCTTGCAAAACGCTTCCATCCTCTACGAACGAATTCCAGCATACACGGTACGTTTTCATTTTGTTCACCTTCTGACCTTCTGGTACTTGCTAGCCTCATCTTATTTTCAAACATTCACCATCTGCCATTTCCCCATATCCCCGCTCTACAAAAAAGCCTCCTGTCAGCTATATGCAAGTTATCCCATGAATCTTGCGATAAAAAAAGGAGCTTGTACATGCTTTGATTTTCTTCATTACTACCTAATTACATGGTTCCTTTTTCCTTTAGAATAGACAGAAGCTTCCAAGCTGCTCCTCTATTTTTTCATTCACGAAGAAAAATCGACATTTTTTGCAATCTATGATCGTACAAATGTCACCTTGGTCTTGTTCATTCTAATCACAAAATCACGAAACCGATGCACTTCTTTGCACCGCTACATCTTTTCATCAATACATTTACTAAATCCTTTTATAGATAGTATATGGTGTCTCTCCATCTTAAAGAATGTTTTTTTCAAAATTTAGCTGATAAACCTTTGCGATGAGCTGGGAACGATCTTTTACTTCTAATTTTCTAAAAATATTCGTGATGTGATTTTTAACCGTATGTATACTAATATATAGTTGTTCCGCAATATCACGATTGCTTAGCCCTTCTACAACATATTTGAGTACATCCAGTTCTCTTGGCGTTAGCACTTGGGAAAACACCGCTTGATCAACACTTAACGATTTGTCTTCAGAAGATGGGAGCAACTTTTGTAAATGAATGGCCATCATGTTTGTCAGTAAAGCAAGGCAGACTTCCCGCTCTTCTATCTGTTCGTGCTGCGTGACATATATAGCAAACACCCCTTGAACATGCTTGTTAATATAAAATGGACACTCAATGACCATCATCCGCCCCATTTCGATCGAGCGCGGTACCATACAAGCGTGCATTGGCTCATTGTGCAAATAATGCTTCCTTACATATTCAAGGTAATAAGATAAATCGCTTTTTTTGTGTGAAGTTTGAGAATCAGCAATGATTTTTTGTTCATTATACTGCTGAAGGACAATGACACTTTGCTCGCCGTCCATTAAGTCAAGCGCGGCATTCGCAGCTAGCTGCAGTATTTCATCGCTATGTTCTTTTTCTCTTATCGATGCGCTTAGTTCATTTAGCTTTTTTAAGCCAAGAAAGTGCTGTTTCGTGCATACCAGCTGTTCGTGGGATAAGCATGCTTCCATTAATTTCACAAGCAAATAACCTTTTTCTTTAATCTCTTTAGAAAATCGTATTTTTTCTTTACTTCCAACAAAAATAGCCCCTGATACGATCCCATTTTGCTTAATTGGATAAACAAACAGCGTTTTTAACTCGTTGCGGTCGGCCCAATCGCCAAGTTTAAGCTTCGCTGATATGTTTTCTAAATATAACGGCTCCCCTTCTTGAATCAGGCGGTGGATGATCGGATGATGTATCGTATAAACAGGTTGCAGCCAGCTTTGTTTTTCCTCTTGACTTACGAATTTCTGGATCACAAAACGTTGACGGTTCATACGCTTCGCATAAGCTGTGATATGAATAGATGGGTGGAGCTGTTGAAGCATGCGTAAATATGTTTGGATCGGTATCGATGGAAAAGAATTCGATTTCACAGCACGTTGCAGCAATCTAACCGGCTTGCGATATTCCTGTTTCAGCAGCTCATTTTCGAGTAACTTAGCGCAAACAGAGGCCATTTTTTCCATCATATAGAGCTTGGAACGAATGCTGGACAGTGAATGCGCAGGCGTGTTCGCCGAAAACTTTTTCTGTTTTGTCCCGTCTTCCGTCTCATTAATTTGTGCCTTTCTATTTTGTATAACAAATGGCCCAGCCCAAATTAATGCCTGCGACTGTCCTCCTACAACAACAGGCGCAACCAATCCCTTTACTCCTTGAAATGTTAGATCAATCACAGCCGGAGCGGTCAGCTGCAAATAAGATTTCCATCGTTGCCGCATCACTTGTTTTATTTCTTCCCTCTCAGAAGTAAGCAGGCATTGAGAAAATGGATCGATATTTGAAATAGAGGTTAATGATGTTTGCTGAGAATCTATAATCACCATCGGCAGTCCAACGAGAGAAGCATAGGCTTCTTGAACGCTTTGCAACAATTCATTTACATTCAACCTTACTTTCCTCCCTGTTTTTTTGTTCATACTCCATCGACTTCATAGGACCATAAAAACCCATTCATAAGCTATCTTACCTACACACATCTCTCTTTGCATGAGAACATTTAACCAATACGCCTACATTTTCATTAAAAAATGGCACACGCGTCAAAACGCTCGTACCTTAAGAAGTAAAAGGATGGATTTTCAATTTTGATTTTCCAAGACTCGTATAGCTTCTTTTACCTATAAAACGATCCACAACAAACAATGGGAACATGGATTACGCCATGTTTTTTCTAATTGGACAAACGAGATGATGAATAGTGATGTAACCTAGCGTGTTAAAAGTTGTATGGATGTGAAGTTTGCGTCATTCTCCCCTTCTACCAAATGTGATGAGGGCAAGTTAAAAAAGTATCTCTGATGGTAGAAAATTTTTGGATCCATTGTCCCGTCTTCAAGATGTATTTTCATTTACATGAACAATCCGTTGCTACATTTGTTACTAAAGCTACATTGTCATGATAAGCCGAAAAGCGCAGACATCTCTCCACACTTTCAAAGCTCTTGCGGCTTAGCTAAATAATACCCTTGACCAAAATAGATGCCTAATGATTGGGCGCATTGCATGTCTTCTTTTGTTTCAATTCCTTCCAATATCATTTTTGTTCCCTCATTAAAAAATTGCATCGTTGATAAGATGGCCCTTTGCTTTTTATGGCTTTTTGCTAAATCCTTTGCAAAATAACGGTCGAGCTTGATTACCTGCGGTTCAATCTCGATCAACGCTTGAAGCGAATATTCTCCTTTTCCTAAATCATCTAACGCCACGACAAATCCTTTTTTCTTTAGTAAATACACATTTTGCAGCATTTCATCTAAGTTTTGAATTCGTTCCGATTCGTTAATTTCCAAAATAATTTGCTGATGAGCAAGTGAAGCTGCCTGCACTAGCTGTTCCAATGTTTCAAGAAACATTGGTGCTGCAACTGTCGAAGGATACACATTCAGCGACAAAAACAAGTCATGTGTATTGGCAGCCTTGATATAAGCTGCAAAACACTTGATAGAATTAGTAATGGAAGCCATATCAAGTTCGTATAAATAACCGTTCTCATGTGCATCATGAAAGAGTAAATCCGGGCTTTTCACAAATGGACAACGCAACAAGCTCTCATATCCAACGATGCTTTGACCAGGCAGATAATAGATCGGTTGGAACGCATTCGTAAATAAATGATCATCGATAATTCTTTTCAAGGATTGTGTAGTTATTGCCACTAGTCTCCCCCTCCATTGCATTCGAACACTGCAATATACAAAAGCACATAGTATAAACATACGGATACAAATATCCTACGGTTTAGATACGAATTTCTCAGCATTCAGGCCGACATCATATAATCCTTCATAGTGAAATAGCGAATCGGTCATAGATAGGGCCAGATTAGAAAATCGGCATAAACAAGACGCTTCTATCGACTATATCAATACAACTTCAAGATGGAACGAATGGTGTCTGTCAACATCCATAGTCAGAGGCAAGACGGTGACTTGCCTCAGTCACGTTAAAGCGTGACTGAGTGCCGATCAACAAACTTTAAAACAATGGTTGTGTCAATTATCCAAAAAACAATGAATAGTACTGGCGTTCTCGCTTTTCTGCTATAGTCAGCAAGTCTAACGGCATGCCCTTTTCGAACCATGGATACTCGGTGAACTAATTCATTTGTCCACAGGCGGCGTTCATGGCTTGAGGGAAGAAGCAAAAAAGCAACATTAAGCCGTATCATGCTGTTTTTAAACAAAATAATGGATCATCAACACTAGTGTTAGAACCATTGACTTTAGACCTATTATGGAAATTAGTCTGAACGAAATAAAACTGCCCTCTATATCGAATTAAAAGAGGGCAGTTTTTACATACTATTCCAGTTAAAAACAAAAACCTTCTTTATTACTTTCATCCATAAGAAGGGCAACTGGCTGGCATGTCTATTTGAACAATAGATTTAGCCCCTTTAGCTTTGCGTCCTACCCTTTCGAGTAGTTTGCCGTTTCTATATTCAGTTTTTCAGAATAAGATGTATAAAACATACAAGCTTTAACTCTTCTATACTAACACTATTAAACAGAATATACAAATCATGATGCTAAGATTTTGTTGTATTTTGTCATATTAAGTAATATTTTGTCTAAACATGCAAACAATTCAATGATAGCATACATAATATGAAAAGTGAATCGATTTTTTTATTTTCTCCAATTCAAGACAAATCGCTCTCTCCCTATATACCCGAAATGAAGTATGTAAAACTGAAAGATGTAGTATCTTGAAAAATCTTCAGATTGTAAAAAAGCATCCCCCGTATCTATGCCAATGTTAACATGTCAATAAGATGATTATCCTCATATAGAGGAAAATGATAAATAACAGAAACTGAGATTTATTTCATAAAACAAAAAGATAGAGCCGAAACGAAATCGGCTCTATTTTGTGCATCCAGATGGGATATAAGGCTATAAACGCTTGACTGCTGAACGACACACCTTTTTCACTTACATTTTCCATCTCTGCTTTCTTTTCTTCCTTAACATATACCGTTCCTCCGCATCCCTGTATTGCTGTTTTTCCTCTTCTGTTTCTGGGATCACGGCTGGCACAGAAGTTGGTTTTCCTGATTCATCTAACGCAACAAATGTTAAATAGGCATGAGCTGTTACTCTCCTTTCTCCTGTCAATAAATTTTCCGCCTCTACTTTCACAAATACTTCCATTGATGTTCGATGGGCCCATGTTACATAGGCCTCTAAATAAATGGCTTCTCCTGCCTTGATCGGAGCAAGAAAATCTACAGAATCGCTTGAAGCTGTCACCACTGGCTTCCGGCAATGCCTCATCGCCGCAATACAAGCAATTTTATCAATATATGCCATAACTTTTCCGCCAAAAATAGTATGATGATGGTTCGTATCTGATGGGAGCACTAAATCGGTTAATAGTGTCCGTGACTCACTTGCTCGTTTTGACTGCGTCATAGCGTTTTCCTTCCTCCCATTCTTTTTTCTCTTCCAGCAATCTCGCACGCACCAACTTGGCAGCAGCCACCATATTTTTTAAAGAGGCTACTGTCTCTTGTTCTTTCCGCGTTTTTAGCCCGCAATCGGGATTGACCCAAAATTGTTCCGGGTTCAAGACTTGCAGAGATCTTTCAATCATTTCCGCCATTTCCGCTACAGACGGAACTCGCGGACTATGAATATCATAAACGCCTAATCCAATTCCTTTCGGATATGTTTCTTTTTCAAAAACAGAAATCATTTCACCATGGCTTCTGGATGTTTCAATTGAAATTACATCTGCATCCATTTGATTGATGACAGGCAGATAAGACGAAAAATCACAATAGCACATATGAGTATGAATTTGCGTCTCATCCTTTACAATGGAAGTGGCTACACGAAACATCCGTACAGCCCACTCTAAATATTCCTGCTTCTTTTCTTCTTTTAGAGGAAGTCCCTCAAGCAAAGCGGGCTCATCCACTTGAATGACTGAAATTCCTGATTCCTCTAGTGCTTTGATTTCGTTTCGCAACGCAAGGGCAATTTGCTCCGCTACTTTATGTCGAGGCAGATCATCACGAACAAATGACCAATTTAAAATAGTGACAGGACCTGTGAGCATTCCTTTGACTATTTTTTCTGTTAACGATTGTGCGTATACACTTTCCTTAACCGTCATCGGCTGCAAAAATTCGACATCGCCGTATATAATCGGTGGACGAACGCAGCGCGAACCATATGATTGCACCCATCCATTTTCAGTAAAGGCAAAACCCCCTAATTTTTCGGCGAAAAATTCGACCATATCGGTTCTTTCAAATTCACCGTGCACCAAAACATCTAATCCTATTTTTTCTTGAATATCGATCCATCTCTTAATTTCTGCTTCAATAAAGCGCTCATATTGTGGCTGGCTCCACTCGCCTTTTTTGAGCTTTTGGCGCGCTTTCCGCACTTCTGCTGTCTGTGGAAAACTGCCAATTGTCGTCGTTGGCAATATTGGAAGCTGGCTTATTTCTTGCTGCTTCTTTTGCCGTACCAAATAGGATGATGCTCTCTCAAGCTGCGCCTTCGTTAGGTTCTCGCACTCCTTGTGCACGTTCGCATTATATCTTGAAGCATCCTTTTTCCATAAATGAAGCGCTTGTTGATTTTGAGCATAATAATGAGCGCGCTTTCCTTCGCCATCGATGAATCGTTCTGTTAAATACACAAGCTCCTCCAGCTTTTCATCAGCAAATGCCAGCATCTGCTGCAAGTTCAAAGGCAATGTTTTTTCGTATGTTGTCGTAACAGGGACATGCAGCAAGCTATTTGATGGCTGCAGCCATAACCGTTCAGATGGGACAGAATGCAAAATTTTTTCCACGAGACGGCTGGCTGCCGACAGGTCGGTCCGCCAAATATTGCGTCCATCAATCACCCCTGCCGCTAGCACTTTATCTTCTGGAAAACCGCTCTTCGATAAATGGCGCAAATTTTTCTCTAGGCCATAAACAAAATCAAGGCCAATCCCGCTAACAGGAAGCTTGATTAGTTTTTCATACCAGTCTACTGCCTCAAAGTATGTCTGCAACATCATCTTTAAGTTAGGAGCAGCTTGAGGCAACCGCTCATAAACAGATACAAATTCCTCCATCTCTTTTTTGGTTAAGGAAGTAGCAAGAATGGGTTCATCAATCTGTATCCATTTTACCCCCTCGCGCTCCAGCTCCTTTAGTATTTGCTCATAAAGCGGAAGCAACAATGATAGAAAATAGGAAAATTGCTTTTCATCATAGCCTTTGGAAAGCTTCATAAACGTATAAGGTCCGATCAAAACAGGCTTTCCTTCAACTCCTAATTTCTCCTTCGCTTCCCGAAAATCCTTTAATGGTTTGTTTTCTGTTATATGCAGGCGGGAGCTTTGTTCCTTGCTCCATTCTGGAACAATGTAATGATAATTGGTGTTAAACCATTTCGTCATTTCGCATGCTGGTGCTTTTTCATTGCCGCGCGCCATCGCGAAATAAACTGAGAGAGGAACCTCTCCCCCCTGATAATCGAAACGTTCAGGAATGAAACCAAACATAGCCGCTGTATCAAGCATATGATCATAAAGGGTAAAGTCGCCAACCGGCACAAGATCAATCCCTATTTCCCGCTGCTTTTTGATATGGTTTAGACGAATGGACTGCATCGTGTCCAAAAAAATTTTTTCGTCTATCTCTCCATTCCAGAAAGATTCTAATGCTTTTTTCCACTCTCGTTTTTCCCCAATACGTGGATAGCCAAGATTGCTTGATTTCATTTCCTCATTCTCTCCTATCATTTTATTTTTATCGTTTTTCCACTCTCTACCTGATCTTTAGGCGGGACTTGCCTGATAGGAAATCTATGTTGTCCATTCGATGGCTCGGTTTCCCGTTCATCCTTCCAGCTGAGTTGCTCTTCCCCTCACATCTCCCTGCATTCACCGCGATTTGACGTCATATTTCTTTTTCCGAATAATAAAAAAGCATTCCTAACGCTCCAACGGAAGTTAGAAATGCCATAAAAAAGGATTAATCCCCTTGTCCATGATGAACACCTCCCTATCCTCCGTAGGTAAAAGCAGTGTTGTCAGAACAGGCAGGTCTCCTGACTTAAGGATCATTGCTTTCCGCTCGCCTTCCCAATCTTTGATCAGTGGCAGTAAAGCGGAAAGCTCCTCTATTACAGTGGCGGGACCGTGCCGGAATCTCACCGGTCTTCCCTTTTCATCCGCAGGGAGCCTTGGACTGGGCCATTTAGTCTTGACTCACCTTTGGAACCTGTTCCCACATTTATTTTCTTGTTCGCCAAGAAAAAAACGCTTCAAACCTCCATTCTAAGCCTGTCATGAAGTATCAGAAAAATTTTACAATAACCCTATCATTCTTCGAAAAAATTGTCAAGGAGATTAAGTCTTCTGATTCATGGCGCAAATCTAATTTCGACAGAAGTCGATCGCTTTTATTAAGATTAATCATTCAAAAAGAGCATTCCAGTTTCAAAGCGTAACAAGTATCAGCCAATAAGCTGTAGACCGTGTTGTTCGAATGCTCAACCGTTGAAATCGGAGCATCACCTTCTCATTTTTTATCCTTAAGTTATATCTAGATAACTTTCATGATCGAACACTGTCGGAAGCAGCCCAGGCCACCTGTTAGAAAGTTAAGAATTTTTTTGTTTTCGTCTCAGAAAAAATATGATATAGTGAACTTGAAAATTGAATAACTTTGGTTAGGATCAGGTACCGGTAAGCAAAAGAGCGCTTGACCGGTTTAAAAGGGAAGTTCGGTGCAAATCCGACGCTGTCCCGCAACTGTAAATGGGAGCAACCTGCCAAAACCACTGTTGAATGCTTGACATATCAACGGGAAGGGGCTAGGAAGCGATGAACATAAGCCAGGAGACCTGCCTGATTCGGTCCACACCAAAAACCTACGAGGATAGGGGGTGTTGAGGAAGCGGAAAAACATATGTTTTTTTGTATATGTTTTTCATAGGGGATCGTATGCGCTTTTTCAGCATCTTCATTTGCGAAGATGCTTTTTTTATTTGCTTCAAGCGCATGTCCATCATTCGAATCGTATCGGAACTTGAGAACGAAAGGACAGACATCATGCACAACACATTCGGAACAAAGCAATATTTTTTGGAAGCGTTTAAGCAAACGGTCATGAACAATTTTACAAAACATCCACCCGTTTCTTTAATGGATCTGTACGATCATTATCAATCGGAAATTGCCGTCCGCCTCCCTTTGTCAGAACAGCCATCATGCCGTGCTAATTTGCAGCAAGCATATCAAGAAATACGACAAGAACTTGTTTTCAGCAAGGAGTCGGCCGACGAAAGCAAATGATTTTAAATGAAGGAGGGATCTTTTTGGAATTTCGTCCGGGGTTAGAAGAAATCATAGCGGCTGAAACGAAAATTTCATTTCTTGATGTGGAGAATGAAGAAATCGTCATCCGGGGATATGATCTGATCAAGCTGGCAGAAACCAAAACATATACCGAGGCAGCACATCTGCTTATTGAAGGAAAACTACCGTCACCGCCAGAAAAAGAGCGCTTTGAAATGCAGCTTCACACACAAAGAACACTGCCGCAAGAACTGGTGAAAATTTTGAAGCAGCTGCCGCAAACTGCCCATCCGATGGATGCACTGCGAACCGGTATTTCCGTTTTAGCCAGCTTTGACCCACATCTCGATGAACGAACAGAAGCGGCTAATAAAGAAAAAGCGATTAAGCTTTTGGCTCAAATACCTGCCATTATTGCAAGCAGCCATCGCCTGTTGCATAACCATCCAGTCGTTCCATCGCACCAAGAACTCTCTTACAGCGCCAATTTTCTATATATGCTGACAGGGAAGCAACCAAGCGAGCTGGAAGTGAAAATATTTGACCGTTCGCTCATCGCTTATATTGAACATGAGCTGCCAAACTCGACATTTACAGCGCGGGTCATTTCCTCCACCCACGCCGATTTGTACGGAGCATTGACAGGGGCTGTGTCATCGTTAAAGGGGCATCTTCATGGAGGAGCCAACGAGGCCGTTATGTATATGCTCAAAGAAGCGGAATCGCCAGAAAAATACAAACAGCTGCTCTATCAAAAGCTAGCCAATAAGGAACGAATTATGGGATTTGGTCATCGCGTATACATGAAAAAGATGGATCCACGAGCCTTGCTTATGAAAAAGGCGCTTCAAGAGCTTAGCGAAGTCTGCGGCGACACGACTCTGCTCGAAATGTGCGAGGCGGGAGAAACAATTATGAGAGAAGAAAAAGGACTCTATCCAAATCTAGATTACTATGCTGCTCCTGTCTATTATTTGCTTGGTATTCCAATTGAGCTTTACACACCGATTTTCTTTAGTGCCCGAACCGCCGGCCTTTGCGCCCA
Source organism: Anoxybacillus sp. UARK-01 (assembly GCF_002075365.1). Classification (NCBI taxonomy): domain Bacteria; kingdom Bacillati; phylum Bacillota; class Bacilli; order Caryophanales; family Anoxybacillaceae; genus Anoxybacillus; species Anoxybacillus sp. UARK-01. The sequence goes on from NZ_NASY01000026.1 coordinate 47,980, forward strand.
CGTGATTGAACAGCATAACAATAACCGGCTATACCGCCCTCGCGTCAAATATGTCGGAGAGCGCCACCTGCAAGTGAACTGAAAAAGCAGATTAAACGCTCACCCGAAGAGGAATTGGGGCCAGCAATTCCTCTTCTTTTTATCATAATATAAATGGAGTCTAGAAAGGAAGAGATTCATGAGTGAAGTTTTAATAAAAAATAATGAAAAACAACAAACAGACGAATTGCTTGTTCAAATAGCGGATTATGTTCTTAACGGAAAAATCGAAAGTCATGAAGCATTCGAAACAGCTCGCTATGTCCTATTGGACACGTTAGGCTGCGGCATTCTTGCACTCCGCTATCCGGAATGCACAAAACTGTTAGGCCCCATTGTGCCAGGGACCGTCGTTCCTAACGGCTGCCGCATTCCCGGAACTTCTTTTGTTCTTGATCCCGTCCAAGGTGCATTTAATATCGGCTGCATGATTCGCTGGCTTGACTATAATGATACATGGCTAGCTGCGGAATGGGGACACCCTTCTGATAATCTCGGGGGCATCTTAGCCGCTGCCGATTACGTAAGCCGCCGCAATATTTCGCAAGCAAAAAAGCCGCTGAACATGAGCGATGTGCTGAAAGCGATGATTCAGGCCCATGAAATTCAAGGAGTGCTTGCACTGGAAAATAGTTTAAATCGCGTAGGATTAGACCATGTACTCTTCGTTAAAGTGGCGTCAACAGCTGTTGTCACCAAGCTTTTCGGCGGGGGACGCGAAGAAATAATCAATGCCCTATCGAATGCTTGGCTCGATAACTCCAGCCTGCGTACATATCGTCACGCCCCAAATACAGGATCGCGAAAATCGTGGGCTGCTGGAGATGCAACAAGTCGAGCTGTTCGTCTTGCACTCATGTCTTTAACAGGTGAAATGGGATATCCAACTGCTCTTTCCGCACCAAATTGGGGATTTGAAGATGTGCTATTCAAAGGGCAAAAGTTGAAGCTTGCTCGTTCTCTTGGATCATATGTAATGGAGAATGTTCTTTTCAAAATTTCTTATCCTGCTGAGTTCCATGCCCAAACAGCAGTCGAGTGCGCCATTGAGCTCCATCCTGAAGTGAAGGATCGCCTGGACGAAATTGAGGAGATTATCATTACAACCCATGAATCAGCCATCCGCATTATTGATAAAACCGGGCCATTGCATAATCCTGCCGATCGCGACCATTGCCTTCAATACATCACAGCGGTCGGTCTTATCTACGGAGATTTAACGGCTGATCACTACGAAGACGAAATCGCGCAAGATCCAAGAATCGATGCCCTTCGCGAGAAAATGACCGTTATCGAAAATAAACAGTACAGCCGTGACTATCTTGATCCAGAAAAGCGTTCGATTGCTAACGCCGTACAAATTCGCTTTCAGAATGGCAGCGAAACAAGGCAAATCGTCCGCGAATATCCGATCGGACATCGTTTCCGCCGCCAGGAAGCAATCCCTAAATTATTAGAAAAATACACGAAAAACCTTGAAACACGTTTTCCAAAAAAACAGATTGACCGCATCTTAGACATTTCTCTCGATCAAGACCGGCTCGCAGCTACCCCTGTACATGAATTTGTCGATTTATTTGTCATTTAATCATTTAAAAATACTAAAGCAGGTTTCTCTTGAAGCTAGGAGAAAATGAATGCTTATGCCTTGGAAAACTCATAGGAAAGGGAGGGAGCTCCTTTGGTTTGGATTGTCGAACGTGAATCAACACAACACGAACTTGCCGAACGATTTCGCTATTTAATGAACGCCCCAGAAATTTTGCAAATTCCAGGCGCTCATGACGGAATGGCGGCCCTTATTGCCAGAAAAGTCGGCTTTCAAGCTCTTTATTTATCAGGAGCAGCGTTTACCGCCAGCCGTGGGCTTCCTGATTTAGGCATTATTACTTCCGAAGAAGTGGCACAGCGAGCACGAGAGCTAGTTCGTGCGACCAATTTGCCGTTGCTAGTAGATATTGATACAGGGTTTGGCGGCATTCTTAACACGGCACGCACAGCAAAAGAAATGGTGGAAGCACGTGTGGCTGCCGTGCAAATCGAAGATCAGGAACTGCCAAAAAAATGCGGCCATTTGAACGGTAAGAAGCTCGTTTCTCCAGAAGAGATGGTACAAAAAATTAAAGTGTTGAAGGAAGTAGCCCCTTCACTTGTGGTCGTGGCTCGCACCGATGCGTATGCCGTCGAAGGAATTGAGCAAACGATTGAGCGGGCACGCCGATATGCGGAAGCAGGCGCAGATGCCATTTTTCCAGAAGCATTAACAAGCAAAGACGATTTCGCTAAGATGAAACAAGCCATCTCGATTCCGCTGCTCGCAAATATGACAGAATTCGGAAAAACTCCATATTATACTGCTGAAGAGTTTGCAGCTCTCGGCTATTCTATGGTCATTTATCCGGTCACTTCGCTTCGGGTTGCTGCAAAAGCGTATGAGCGCGTATATGAAGCGATTTTAACAACCGGCACGCAAAAAAACGAGCTTGACCAGATGCAATCACGCAAAGAATTATATGATGTCATTCATTATTACGATTTTGAAGCTCTCGATCAGACCATTGCAAAAACCGTTCTTCCTGATGATGACTTGTCAAATGAAAGAGAAGCTGATCAACAATACAAATGAACACATGTTTTCCCTGACTCCATAAGTAAAGGCGCACTCTCCTCATGTTCATCACTGATGAGCATGAGGAGAGTAAATTATAGACAAAGTCAATGCTGACTTTGTCTATTGATACTTTCAAAACGGTTGACAGATAAGCACCACAGCCGAGTGAGGATGCAAACGGAACAAAAGATGTTTATATGAAGGTCGTTTGTCAACAATCTAGCATTTGCGTTTTAGTCCTGCTTCTTGATCGCTTGTCCTCTCCTATTCCTCTATCTTTTTCCTCCATGATTCAATATTTCAAGGTAATAAAAAGAAGCCCTATGCTGATGACCGGAACGCTAATCTATCTAAATGATAGATTTCTCCGTAGCTAGAATTGCAGCTGGATTTATATGTAAAATAACAGGGGTGTTGATGATCCAGTAAAAACCCATTGACATTGCTTGATTCCTAGCCTTTCTGTCGTAGTCGGCAAGCGAATGGCCCATCAACACTTGTGATAAAATAATATTGAATCTTTTGGCCTTATACAGAACCACCCCAGCATCAAATCGTACGAATAGAAGATGAATCCTTGCCAAGCACTGAAACGTACTGCATACATAAGGGAAAGATAAGAAAAAAACGGAGGTGAAAAAGGATGAAGCCCGACGTCAAAGAAAAAATAAAAAATTGGTTATTAGTGATTATGATTTCAGCACTTGTCGGTTCATTTTTATTGTTCTTTTTAGGCTATTATCGGACAGGGTTAGCTGTTGGAGCCGTGTTTATGTTTCTTTCCCTGTTTTTAGGACAATGGTATTCCGCTAAAAGAGTAGATGATTTATATCATTCCGAATACAAAAGAAATAAAAGATAACGAGCCATTTTCGATCTACTCAACGATATACATCCATAGAAATAATCTCTTCCTTATCTAAAGCTTTTGCTGTCCGCGATCGCTTCTATACAAAGCAAAAAGGACAGAGAGCGATTTCCCTATATGGCAGGCTTCCTTTGGTTCATTGTGATTTTGTTTGTTCTCCGCCCATCATCTATTTTTTACCATATATAACAAAAAAATCGATCTATCAAAACTTGAAGATGAAACCTATGCTCTTGCTTCAGCCGTCCAAAAACAGGGGTATATAAAACTACCAAAATTAAAAGAGCAAGTTCCATCATCTAAAGAATACAAATGAACCCGTAGATAAGATCTCTTATTCAAAATAACCAATCGTCGATTCCCTTGCTGAGAATCGACGATTGGAATCAGACACAATCATCCAGTTGTTTTAGCTCGACTTGGTTACGCTTGAAAAGCCCCTGTTTGCTGATACGACCATCCATTCATACTGGCGCAGCTTGACAGCAAATAACGTGAGCGGATCATGATACATTTCTGGATTTGTTTTCATCTTTTCTAAATCTTTTTCTTTTTTATAAATCTCTGTTTTCATTTCATCCACTGTCTGATTGAGCGCAGCAAACGATTTACGGAAGAAAATAGAAATATCGCGCTCAAGCGTTTTTTCAAACAGCTCGAACTGCAGAAGCAGCTGCTTGATAATGGATTCTGTCACATCGATATAATCCTCATTTTCAACAAATTGTTTATATCTATTATATAACATGAGATTATTTTGCTGGAATACTCCAAACAATTTTCCGGCGCCTTTCAATAATATTTGATATGGGGTACGGCGCAGAAAAATATTCACTTTTTCCAGCTCTACACTGCTCGTCATTCGATCAGCATCACGCTGCCAGTCATCAAGCACTCTAAAATCGCATAGCAGCTGAAGCCGTTCTTCACCAAACAGTTTATTAAATCCTTCGCCCATTTCATGGAGGAACGCTTGGCAATCGTTCAGTTCATCATTCGCTGTGTCAATCCAATCTTGCAACAAACGATACAGCTTCGGCAACACGCGTTCATGTACATGAGCGTCGATTCTTCGATTCATTTCATCATTTAATTCTAAATGAATGCTGCGGAAATCGCTGTCTTCTTGAATCATCTCAGAGCATCCGCGCAAAATCTCCGGAATCTTCTCCGTTAAATCTTCCTTGACTTCCGCTAATACTTTATCGAAGGTCCTTGTAATCGTCCGCACTTTTTCATTTTTTAAATCCGCCAACTGATTGATGGCACCGCTTAGCTTTGCCACCATCTCTTCATTCCAGCGAATGGAGTCCGCTAATTTTTCCTCCATTTCTGTCCATTTACTCAATAAATGATGAATAAACTGCTGGGTAAATATTAGCATCTTTTCGACCCTGTCCGCTTCTGTAACGCCATGGTTCAGGCTTCTAAAAAATTCGTGAATCTCATGCTGCTGCTTCCGGCTTCTTAAATAAGAGGAATAGGCCAATACCTTTGCGTTTGGAAAATAAGCCTGCACCCTTGAGCGTGTCTCCTCTAAAATGGCAGCTGCTTCATGCTCATCATAAATTTCATCCATTTTGTTTACTAGAAAATGCACAGGAAGATGCGGCGCGCACTCCCGAATATACATAAGAATTTCTTGTTCATTTTCAGTAAACGGATCATTCACATCCAATACAAATAAAACGCTATCCGCTAAGTGCAAATAGTTTTCTACCGCTTCTTCCAGTCGGCTTCGATGATTAAATCCAGGTGTATCAATAAGCGCCAGGCGATTCTCTTGTAAAATAGGCGCTGGCAGTGAAAACTCCATAATGGAGCTGTTCATTTGCTTGTTCAGTCGTCTATCAATCGCTTCCTGAAACTCGTGAAAGTTTAAAGTAATTAGCTCATCATCTGATACCTTTCGAATCTCCGTTTCTTCTCCTCCTCTAAAGACAATAATAGAAGAGGTCGGAGCCGTTAAAATATTTTCGCCAAGAAGTGAATTGACAAACGCAGATTTGCCGTTTCCTGAAGCTCCCGCTACAAAAACACGGTATGTCTGCAAATCCATCAATTCCTGCATCAGCCATCTATAGCGGTAGCCACGGTCTGCCTTCTGCGACTCCGCCCATCTAATAATCGAATTAAATAATTCAAGGCTGTATTCTAAGCCGTCAAATTCATTTTTCGCTTGAAAGATAAGATCTTCGGCCTCGCGGACAATCTCGTCATTTAAGCTGTTCGGAAATTTCTCACTCCATGCCAGCACAGCCGCAGAAGCAAACAAAACATAGGAATGATTGGCGATTTTGATCCAGTTTGTTAAAAGATTAGGGATAAAATTCTCCACATCTCTTAATAAGTAAGCTCCGCTAATTAATTCAAAATACGTATCCTGATACAGTTCGGATAATCTTTTCCACGATTGCTTGCGGTTCGCTCCTAAATGAAAGAATAACTCATTAAATTCCTGAAGCCATGAAAAATAGGCCCGATCATTTTGATAATGAGTCCATAGCGCTTCCGCCAGCTGTTCAAATCTTCCTTGATCCAATTCATACAATACAGCTAAGCACTTTAAAAAATACGATGGCTCGAAAAGCTTTGTATAGCCGCGTTCTGCATAATCGATTAACATATCAAACCAACGCTGCGACTCTGTCCGAATGGCCTCATTTGCCGCCAACTCGATTGCGCTTTTCCAATCTCGATGCTTTTCGAAAAAGCTACGAGCCATTTCGGTCACATCTCCATAATCCGGATGAAACGCTACCGCTTGTTTAATAATTTGATCCGCTTTCTCCATATTGCCTTGATCGATATACAAGGAAAACAGCTGCAGCAACACCTCTGCTTGCAAAATGGCGCTTTCTGCTTCAATAGATTTATAAATCTCTTCAGCCATCGACAGCTGTCCAAGCTCATAATAACAATCAGCAATGTTTTTCTTCGCCCACGGCTCTAAGTCGTTGTGGGTATTTTCCCATTTAAAAATCGCCGCTTCATAATCCTTTTTGTGAAAATATACCTCTCCTTGGGCAAAACGAATGGCCGAGATATCAGCTGTACCGCCTTTATATCCTTCAAGAAATGCCTCTCCAAGTAAATGAACGGGATCCTTCTCTCCCGGCGTCATAAATGTTTCATAAAATGTTTTTTTGATCAGTTGATTCTCCAACATCATTCTTATCCCCCGATCTCTATATTTCATTGTCTATCATTCTTATAGACGATATCCTCTTCATGTGAGGCATGCTGATGAACGATGACAACCATTTATATGCTTAGGTTCCCGATCTCATCATATATTAAAAATATACGGCAATATAATGGCGCTTATATTCCTTTGATAGAACACCAATAGCCGAATGCAAGAGTTCACCAAGGGTACATGATATCAAAAAGCTTACGGAACACGAATGCTCCAATCAGTATTTGTTGCTACGCCAGCAAAATTTTATCGAACAGAATAGAATCTTTGATTTTCAATTATCGTCATTTTCCCATATCTATTTAATATATTAGATGAAAAGAGTGAAATACCTTTTCTTTTTTACTCTTTCCTAATTTCATCGGTTTCCTTTGCGATTCTAGCAGTCTGATCATCAACACGCATCATTCTCTTTCCATCCACAGTATTCTAGCAGACTTACATTTTCATAAGGTTTCAAATTGCTTTCATTTATGATACAGATTTTTATCACGATGTAAAAAACAATCCAGTTTTCGGAAAAATAGATCCCATATAGAGGCCCATAGCCAAAAATTTCATCAACAACAGAAAAATGAAAATCACGCTTTGCAGAATTCTCTCTACCTCCTTCCTATCAATTAAATAAATGGAATCAGACGTGTTGATGATCCAATAAAAACCCATTGACATCGCTTGATTCCTCGCTTTTCTGCTGTAGTCGGCAAACTAGATGCATGCCCCCTCCTCAAACAAGAACGCTAGTGTCTAGCTCAATCATTCCATATTTTTAGTAAAATAACGGATTATTAACACTTGTGAAATGGAATATTTTTAGGATACCGTATCGTTTTTCGTCCAATGACTGAATCGAATCATAAACCGTTTCCTGAGCTATAGATAGCTCTGAAAGCAGCGTTGCTTTGAGCTTCTGTAGCGTGTGAACGCGTGACAAAAACTCTTCCAGTGATTTGTCTCCAGTTGCCAAAAAATCATTTATTTGATCTCCAATATACCCTATGGCATGATAGAGCATGATGATCGATATCACTTGCTCCCTCAACCTTTGATCCCATATGTGCGAGCGTTGATCATCCGCTTTCGCCGGTCGAAAGACAAGTCAGTGACTTGTTTTCCGACCGCGAGCTTTAGCAGATACCGTTTATTCATCAGGTATATAGAACGAGGACAATAAATGGGGCCATTTCCTCTAGCGCTACGAGTCTTCAATATGTATATCATGATTTTGGTGAGATCATGTCAGCTTTGCTTAGCCTGCGGAAGAAAGAAACTTGAAGAATAAGCATTCCATATAAAAAAGGATAGGAGATCGCTGAATACCATAAATTCCAATGATGATGATATAAAAAACCGACACGTACCGCTAACCATTCATAAAAAGTGGAAAAAATACTCCAGCCCAACAGATATAAGCTTTTTTTCTTCCATGTTCCATTGTAAGGATACCAGTTAATAATGAGCATCGAAGCTGCAGGATATATTCCGAATAAAACCAATAACGTTTTGGCTTCGATCATAAAAGGATAGAAAAAACCATACAGATCATATTTTTCGGCAAATCGGTCGACGATCTCTGAAGTAAACAACGCAAATAAAATGCAGCTATAATATTCAATGCGCATTAATTTCTTTTTCATCATAATCGCAATAAGATTAAATACAATAATGGAAAAATAAAGAATCCACAATCAAAACCACTCCTACCATTTATTCTGCATTCTTTCTTATATTCTTTATGGTTTGTAGCTTTCCACTCTGCATATCCATTGATAATATTTTAAAATCAGTATGAGCAAAAAAGGATAGCTCAATGCAGAATAGGTTAAATTCCACCAGCCGTAACGCAAATAGCCCCACGGTTCCGGCAATAAAGCACTCGCTTCGTATAAAACGATCAGAATCCAAAAACTTATAAAACAAACAACGCGTTTGGATAACGAATCTCTAAAAGGATACCAGCTTAAGAAGAGCATATTGACAGCTGGGATCAGCACTACTCTTGCAGGAAATGACTCCCATTTAATCTCTTTTGTAAAATACCAATACGCTTCGTATTTGGTGCTTAAATACAAATCGACAATATTCTGAAGCGCAATCGTAAAAGTCCAAATGTGTATGATTTGATTTTTTGTCAAGCGTTTATTTGTCATAAAAGCCGCACAATTAAACAAAAGAGCGGCAACAATTAATCCGAACACTCTATTCATCCTTTTTTCTTTTTACTAACAGTTTCATCCTCTCTTGTGCAATTTATGCGAAAACTTAATAAAAACCAATCCTTCAAGCTTTATAAAGATATAGACATTTCGACGGGTGGGTCCTTGAACAACACCACCTTGTTTCCGACCATGGATTTTTACAGATATCGTTCATTCATATTTATATAACCCAATGACAACAAGTGAATCAATTTTATCTGACACCATAAATAGAAACTTATGGACACACTATCTTATGAGAATAAAAACTTTTCTCTATTTTTGTCGAATGGATTTATAAAATAAATAAAACTTGTCCAAAATCCTAATATAGATACCTTTTGAAAAGAGGAGCAAAAATATATGTTCAATCAAACCCTTCTTTGGATTTCGTTTATTTTTCCTTGGTTTCTGCTGCTATTTTTTCATAAACAAAAAATTAAACGATTTATGGCAACCGGCTTTCTTTGTGCGTTAATCATGACGATCATTTTTCAATTGGGCGAAAGGCTCCATTGGTGGACCGTCAAAGAAACCGTTTTTCCTCTCACACATCTAACGCCGATGATTTACAGTTTCTATGTGGTTGCTCCCATCATTGTTTTATATTTTACCTTCGGAAACTTTTGGCTTTACATGCTTGTCAATGCGGTGATGGACATCATCTATGCCGTCGGTCTCATGAAATGGTACGAATATCTAGGGATTATGGAGTACCACAATATCAACGGCTTCTCAAGATTTTTGATTCTTCAAGCCGTCGCTATTCTTATTTACTGGTTTCAAAAATGGCATGACTCTTCCTCCCTTAGCGGTTCTCCCTACGCCTAATCATAACGGAGGATTCGTCAGACTAGATCAACGGAGCATCTCTGGATAGAAGGCAGCAGGCGATTTCGAAGGTCAGGTCAAAAATAGGCATACACTTCCTTCTTCATGTAGGCGTGTGGCAAAGGCCTGAACAACACGTCCCCATGCAAGTCGGAGTGTTGTTTAGGCACTCGACCAGCGAAAAAATCATATAAAGCGACAAATGTTGAACGGCCAAGCTTTTCTCTGTAGTGGGAATGTTGCTTTGCGGTTGATTGACTCAAGGAATGACAGGATAGATGGACTACAAATGATAGGATACCTCTCCCACCTCTTAGCGGAGTGGAAATGGAGGAAATAGCTTTGCTTTAAGATTCCAGACCTTGACAGAACAATAACCGCCCCCTTTTTAACAGGGGGACGGTTATTGTTTTTTACTTCTTCTTTATCACTTGTAATCACAGACTTCTTGAAAGAAAAGGCTTCATTCAGCATAAGATTAAAATCTAACCACCAGCACTGCGCTAGGAATGGGCCATTAGCTTTTGAATCGCTAAAAAGAGGCTCCAGGCCGCTATTCCTAATCCAATGGACAAAGCCAGTGAAAATGAAGCTCTCAAGGATAAAGCGACTATTAATAATAAACAAGCAGTCGCTGGCAGCCCCCATAAAACACCGAACACAAACTCACTTAAACGCTTTGTTGGTTCACCTTGAACATAAAGCCAGCATAAGCTTAATAAACTGACTAACGGCAGTGCTGCTATAGCTCCGCCAAATGTAGGGAATCTTCTCGCCACTTCCGTTACAATCCCGATCATGATAGCAGAAATCACAATTTTCACTAACGAAAACATTTTTCTGCCTCCTCACTCAACATCGAAAAAGCCTTCCGTATCATTTCTAAGTCGGATGAACTAAAATTCTCTAATACTTTTCTTAGTTTGTCTCGATCAAGCCGAGTATGCCGATACAGCACGCGTCTCCCTTCTTCCGTTAAAGCCACAAACACTTTTCGTTCGTCTCTACTGCTTCTTTGTTTTGTTACAAACCCTTTTTGAATCAGCCTTTTTGTATGCTCAGAAGCGGTATTATGAGATATATGGAGATGTTCCGCCAAGTCTCCGATCGTCGCTTCCCCATTTTTTTCAATGTACTGAAGCAATCGAACCGCTTGATGAGTAAGAGGCTCTTCGTGAACGTAGTGCAGTAAATAATAAATATTTGTCCATTGTTCATTCATCGCTTCAATCATGTCATCCAATGACATTCAACATCCCCCCTCCTTCTATATCATATTATACGATATATTCTTAAAAAAAGACATATCAAAATCGTTACGCATAAAAAACGGGCCAAAAAGTAATAAACTGAGGGAATGAATGATCACTTTAACAAAAAATGAGAGAGCGAAACCGATCTCTCATCAACCACTTGCTTATCGAAGGTTTTCCATTACGTCCCACAAAATGTCCGATAAGGGCGATCGGACGGCGGAGGCAGTTGGGCGTACTCATTTTGTTCCGAAGAATAAGCATAAGGATCGGAAAGAGCATGAAGCAGCCGCTCCATTACGCTGTAATCCCCACGCTCAACCGCCGCTTCTAATGCTTCTTCAACCCGATGATTGCGCGGAATGATCGCCGGGTTGCTGTTGCGCATTAACTCGTATACTTCTTCTTTTGCGTGCGGCTGTCTTTTAACCCTTGCTTGCCACTTCTCATGCCAATCGCGAAATTCTTTTGCGCAAAATAGCGGCATTCCTTCAAGCTGCCCCAGTGTCAATGATCGAAATGTATTCGTGTAATCCGCCTGATGTGTTTGCATCAGCCGCAATAGCTCGGTCATAAGAGCGGCGTCTTGCTCCTCCTCTGTGTACAAGCCAAGCTTCGCCCGCATTCCCGTGAGCCAATGCTGCTGATACAGGTTAGGAAATGCCGAAAGCGCCGCTTCAGCCGACTCGACGGCCTGTTCCTCCTCCTCATGCAATAACGGTAATAAACTCTCCGCCAGCCTTGCTAAATTCCAGCCGCCGATATATGGCTGGTGGCCGTATGCATAACGGCCTTGCGTATCAATCGAGCTAAATACCGTTGCTAAGTCATAGGTATCCATAAAGGCACAAGGGCCATAATCTATCGTCTCGCCGCTGATCGTCATATTGTCCGTATTCATCACCCCATGCACAAAACCGACTAATTGCCACTTGGCAATCAGCTCGGCCTGACGCTTGATGACTTCCTCAAGCAAGAACAGATAACGGTTAGGCGCCGTCTCAAAGTTCGGAAAGTGCCGTTCCAGTGCATAGTCAGCCAACGTTCGAAGCTCTTCAACCGTTCCCCAATTGGCCGCATATTGAAACGTTCCGACGCGCAAATGGCTCGAAGCAACCCGGGTTAAAATCGCTCCCGGTAATTCGGTCTCGCGAAAAATGGTCTCACCCGTTGTCACAACGGCTAAGCTGCGCGTAGTCGGGATGCCAAGGGCATGCATCGCCTCGCTAATGATATACTCTCTAAGCATGGGGCCAAGCGCCGCACGCCCATCCCCGCCACGGGAATATGGTGTCCGCCCTGAACCTTTAAGCTGAATATCCAATCGTTCGCCCTGAGGCGTGATTTGCTCCCCAAGCAAAATCGCTCTTCCATCCCCTAACATCGTAAAATAGCCGAATTGATGTCCCGCATAGGCTTGCGCGAGAGGCTCCGCTCCCTCTGGAACTTGGTTTCCGGCAAGTACGGCGACTCCTTCCTCACTTGCAAGCGCTTCATCATTTAATCCGAGCGAAACAGCTAATGGGCGATTCAGTATAACCAGCTCCGGAGAACCAACAGGAGTCGGAAGAAGCTTGCTGAAGAAACGATTGGGCAAGCGCGCATAGCTATTATCAAAATTCCATCCCTCGTTCAATCATCTCATCTCCTTTTGCGGCAGATCGATGCCGCAGTTCGTTAAGCTTATTTTACGTTTGTTATGATGATTATATAAAGAAAAAATGTCTATTTCTTCTTTCGTGAATTAGAAGATAAATCGTTCATTTTCTATGCTCAACCTATGCTATAAGTGAACTACCCACCCACTTATCAACCTTACGATTTGATTGAAGTGGGGGCTTCTCGGGTAATCCCGTCTAGTGACAGGAAAATGGACCGAGCGAATCTTCTCGTTCCAAGAGTTATATTTTTTATGCTAACACCAGTAAGCGTAATCCTTCGTTTTTAATACTGATCGCTGAATTGTGATCTCGATCTAATACAGCGCCGCAAGAACACTTGTACACACGTTCGGATAACCGCATTTCTTGTTCTTTACCGCAACAAGAACACTTTTTCGTTGAAGGGAACCACTTATCGATTTTAATCAGTTGTTTTCCTCGCTCTTTTATTTTGTATTCTAAAAATTTTGTGAACATACCCCAACCGTTATCATGAACGCTTTTCCGGGAATGAAGGGCTTGAGACATCCCTTTCATGTCCAAGTCCTCAATGATCACAGCATCGTAAGTTATGACTAATTCTTTTGACTTGTGATGAAGAAAGTTCATTCGTTGATTTGCTACTTTTTCATGTCGTTTAGCCACTTTTAAGCGTTGTTTTCCCCAGCGTGCAGAACCTTTCTTTCTCCGCGAAAGAATCCGTTGTGCCTTTGCTATATTGTATCGCCAATGGCAGTGATTATAAAAAACAAAGCCAATTTTTCTAATTACATTATTTACCACTCCAATACCAATAGGAATTTATGTTGATGATATATCTTTTCCTGTCACCTTTGCTTCTCGGTTATCATGGTCAAATGCTGTAAAAACAAAGCGACCTTCGCATATAGGTCGCCCAATAAAATCAAATACTTTCTTTTGTCTTTTTCATATACCGCAGCAAAATAGCCGTGCCTGCCATATTCATGATAATGCTTGCCCCAAGTAAAACCGACCATAGTATGGTAGGCATCGATAAAGTTAATGATAGCATGAAGAAAATAAAGCCCATCAACACACAAATAAGCCCTTGAAGCAGTTTAGACAAGTGAATGCCCCCCTTTTTTAATTTTATTTTATCACACATTCGCCTCATCATTATGAAATATTGTTAAAAATTGTTTGAAGCGGGGCAATATACCAACTTTGAATGTTATTTTATTATTACTTGCTTTCTTCAATGGTGTTCATGAAAATAAACTGAATGGTTTACTTTAATATTCTTTTTCTAATAAACAGAATAGCAAGACAAAGAAACAATAAGGCTAAAATGTCATAAACCACATTGGAATAGATATCCATGTAACCCACAACAATTTCCCACGATCCACCAATTGCAGCACCAATATTAACAAGAGCTAAATTCCAAATCAATGTTCCTATCGTAGTCAATACTAGAAAGACGCCAAAATTCATATGTGCCATTCCCGCTGGCAAGGAGATCAAGCTTCTAATTAAAGGGATGAAACGACAGAAAAAAACCGTCCAAACTCCATACTTCGCGAACCATTCATTTGCTTTATGAATATCTTTCTTTGTCAATCGAAGTAGATGTCCCCACTTCTCCACGATTTTCTCGATTCGCTTTACATCAACAAGTAATCCAATACCGTAAAGAACAATCGCTCCTGCTACCGATCCAATAGTAGAAACTACAGTTACCCCAAAAACACTTAAGTTGGTATGATTAGTCATAAACCCTCCAAATGTCAATATAACCTCCGATGGAATTGGCGGGAATAGATTTTCTAAAGTAATCAACAAAAAAATCCCCAAATAACCAAATTTCTCCATTATATTCGTAATCCAGTTCTCCATTTCGTATCACCCTTTTAATAATCAGAAATTTTCAACATATTTTATGCGGTCAATGACTGTATCAATCATTCCCATACACAAAAAAGATACCGAAACAACAAAATAATACTATCTAGACGTATTTTATTGCTCCTACAACACGGTTTCCTTTCTCTCCAGAACTTTTTACCATTCCGGCGGTCGTTTTCCCGTTATTCATCATTCTATGTACATAATTGGACACTTTCATCTACCATGCATAGCATCTTCATCAACCATCGTGGCTTTCCTGTCCCCCATGAAGATGAGAGTGTCCCCCCTGTTTCAATGGCAAGTATAGCGTTGCTTCTTGAATTTCAAGTTCACCCTCAGTCTTCTCTTTAACGGGTTCAGAAATTTCGCATTCGTACCTTTCTTTCTTATTCTTTCACTACAGAAAGAATAAGGAGAGCGATATTTCCTTTTAATCATTCTTTGTTCAGCTCGCAAACTCCCATTGAATTACTTAACATTATCAAATATATTTCGATTATAAATTATACCCGTGGTACTAGATAATTTTGAATAAGCAAAAAAAGAGCCCTTGCTTGTGGACCTCCTTTAAAATGAAAGTGCGACCAACCATTCGAAAGGAGAATCCCCATGCAAGAGCACTTTCATTTTACTACAAACCAAGCAAACATTCAAAAACAATACGAGGTGATTTTGTCTTTTGTTTCCACTCAACTTTTGCTTATGGATTCATATCTTCAACGTCACAATCACCACTTGATGAAATCAAAAGATGAGGTGATCATCGCTATTCATATCCTTGGGAAACTGTTTGGATTTACTTCTGAGCGCGCGTGGCATCGCTTTGTGATTGGGAATTTGTTTTCAGTTGATGACTTTCCCAAACGTTCCCGTTACAATCGTCGCGCTCGAGCCCTTCGTTTCGCCATCAAATGGATTCGTCAACAGGTAGCCAAGCGTGGACAGCACCATGCCTATGCCGTAATCGATAGCCTCCCCCTAGAATGGTGTCATGCAGCTAGAGTGTATCGTGTGAAACGGTTTCAAGGCATGGCAAATATCGGCTATTGTGCGTCCAAAAAGCAGCGTTATTATGGATTCAAATTTCATCTGCAGGTGACAAATCAAGGTCTACCTATGGGGTATGTGGTAACCGAAGCACCTTGCCATGATAAAGCGGTAGCCGAAACCGTGATGACACAAGTTCCACACCCCTATACCTTAGGAGATAAGGGATCTATCAGCGATGTATTACAAAAAAGCTATACAAGGAATATCAAATGGCACTGTGGACGCCTACTCGGAAGAATCAGAAGAAGCGCAAATTAAAACGATGGGAACAGTGGATCAAGCAAAAGCGCAAAGTCGTCGAAACCGTGTTTTTTGTTCTCGTTGGTCAGTACCGCATAACAGAGATTCGCGCTCACTCTATTGCAGGTTTTGAAGTTGCGCTAGATGGCATCTTGTTGGCCTATTCACTTGTTATACTCGGGCTAGTTGAGCGTTAATGTTCAACTAGCACCACGGGTTAATTATATTTCATTATTTCTGATGCCTACGATACATGGATGCTTATAAAAATTGAAGAAATTTAACGAAATAATGAGAAAATCCTTATTTTATAGAGGGAGAGGTAGTATAGGATGGATATTGCAGTTATAGGAATGAGTGGAATTTTCCCTGATGCAGAAAATTTAGATAAATTTTATGAAAATTTAAGTAATGGTATCTTTAGTGTAAAAAAACTTCCTTTAAGACGTAAGGAAACATCAGGTAGTAATCAATCTGCTCTTTTTGGGTACTTAGAACAAATAGATGAATTTGACTATAATTTTTTTAATATTTCAAAATCTGAAGCAGATCATATGGATCCCCATCAAAGAATATTATTACAATTGGTTTGCAGTGCGATAGAAAATGCAGGATACAGATTAGAGGATTTTAAGGGGAGTAAAACATCTTTAATTTTAAGTGGTTTTGGTGGACCTAAACCTGAATATATACACTTAGCTAGTAAATTTCATCCAACACTATTAACTGGTAACTCATATGCCATTAGTGCAGGGAGAATTTCTTATTTTCTTGGATTAAGAGGACCATCAATGATTATAGATACTTCTTGTTCCTCTTCATTAACAGCATTACATGAATCATGCAATAAACTAATCCTCGGAGAAGTAGAATATGCAATCACAGGGGGAGTTAGACTTCTTTCGAATTTAAACTTTCCATCTGATATCAAATTTGGAATGGAATCGAAGAGTAATATGTGTAAGGCATTTGATGATTCTGCAGATGGAGTTGTTGGAGGAGAAGGTGGAGGAATTTTATTATTAAAGCCATTAGAGAAGGCAATTAAAGATAAGGATGTTATTCATGCAGTTATTAAAGGAAGTGCTTCGAATCAAGATGGCAACTTGTCAAATGGAATTACAGCTCCTAGTCCTCAGGCTCAGACTGAAGTCATTATTAGTGCATGGAAAAAAGCTAACGTTAATCCTGAAACTATCTCTTATATTGAGACGCATGGAACTGGTACAAAACTGGGGGATCCAATAGAAATTCAAGGATTGACAGATGCCTTTAATCAATTTACTGACAAAAGGAACTTTTGTTATATTGGTTCTTTAAAGTCAAATATTGGTCACCTAGCAGAAGCGGCAGGTATAGCGGGTGTTATTAAAGCTATTCTATCATTGAAACACAAAAAAATTTTTCCATCTTTACACATAAAAAAATTAAACAGACATATTGACTTTGAAAATTCTGCTGTAATGGTAAATACTGAACTTAGGGATTGGAATATAGAGAATAATGGGAAAAGAAGAGCTGGAGTTAGTTCATTTGGGATGAGTGGTACCAATGTACATGTGGTTTTGGAAGAAGCTCCAGTAATTAACTATCAAGATGAAGAGGAAGAAAAGGGACCTTATTTGTTTACATTGTCGGCTAAATCTACTGACTCTTTAAAAAAGTATAAAAAATTACTTATTTCTTATTTAAAAAATAGTAGAGATAATTTAAAAAACATTAGCTATGTTCTAAATAAAGGAAGAGATGATTATAACTATAGAATCTCTTGTGTCGCTAGTAGTAGACATGAACTAATAGAAAAGCTTAATAAAATCAATGTAACAGAAAGATGCTTAGAGAATCCTTCTATTATTTTTCTATTTTCTCACGACTTTCAGATTCCTGAAAATATATTTCAATACTTAACAATTGATCACCCACGATGCAAAGATATATATAATCAATATTTCGTAAAATTTCCATCTAATGATAATGAGAGTGTGAGAAAATTTATTTTCCAATATTTATTATATTTTTATTGGATTTCAAAAGGAATAATACCTGAAAAAGTTATAGGTGTTGGGTTAGGAAATCTTGTTGTCAAAGTAATTATGGGTAAGATAACTCTTGAGGAAGCTATTTTAAATGCTACTGATTTTGATGAAACTATAACATTTGACAAAAATAGATTTAAAAATCTCATTTTATCATTTAATGAAAAATCTAATCCAATATTTTTAGGAATGAATAAGGATGGTGAACTATTCAAAG
The DNA here is from genome assembly GCF_002075365.1 of Anoxybacillus sp. UARK-01. Taxonomy (NCBI): domain Bacteria; kingdom Bacillati; phylum Bacillota; class Bacilli; order Caryophanales; family Anoxybacillaceae; genus Anoxybacillus; species Anoxybacillus sp. UARK-01. The sequence goes on from NZ_NASY01000026.1 coordinate 66,052, forward strand.
AGCTTCTTGAGATTAGAAATGAGTTGGATTTTGTAAGTTCAATTGCTTCTTATGAAGAAGATAATTATTGCTCTTTAATCAAAGCTATTTCAGATATTTATTCTATTGGGGAAAATATTAATTGGGATAAATACTACGAGGGACAACATTTTCAGAGATTAGAAATTCCAACTTATCCGTTTGAGAAAACCAAATGTTGGTTAGATTTTAATGAAAACAACTGTAATTTATCTTTTAATAATATATCTCCCAAGAATGAGTTAAACTCAAACGAAACTCGAACAATTATTAATAATGATATGCACATCCAGAAAAAGATTAAGGAAATTTGGTGCGCAGCACTAGACCTAGACCAATTGAATGTGGAAGATAACTTTTTTGAAATTGGTGGGAATTCATTAATTTCAATTCATATTATTGAAAAACTCGAGAATGAATTTAATATAGAACTTGATTATGACATTATTTTAGATTATCCGACAGTTCGTGAATTAAGCCGATACTTATTATCTTTAATAGAAGAAGGAAATCATACGGAGGATTTAAAAAATGAAAATAAAATAATTGAGGAAATAAATCAATATCCACTATCTTTTGCACAAGAGGGTATTTGGTATTTAAATTATCTCGATCCAAATTCTTCGTCGTACAATATACCGTGTGCGATAAGATTAGTTGGGAATTTAGATATAAATATTTTAGAGAAAAGTATTATAGAAATTATTAAAAGACATGAAAGTTTAAGAACTGTGTTTCCTCTAAGGGACGGAAAACCAATAGCTTTAATTAATAACGATGCACATTTTTCTTTAAAAATAGTTGATTTACAGACTTTAGATGAAAATTTAAAAGAAGAAGAAGTAGATCGTATAAATAAAGAAGAATCTCTAAGACCGTTTAATGTTGAAGAAGGTCCATTGTTTAGAGCTACTTTATTGAAAATAAGGTCAGACTGTCATATTCTTATTTTCAATATGCATCATCTAATATCTGATAATTGGTCATATCAAATATTCCTAAAAGAATTAGTAACTCTATATCAAAC
>NZ_NASY01000027.1:0-2370 GCF_002075365.1 Anoxybacillus sp. UARK-01
AGTAAATCCATTACAAGTTTCTCTAATTAAAAATAAATATGGAAAACTGTTCATAAATAAATTATATGAGAAGGAAGTTTATTTCAATTTATCACATACCGATAATATGATTTTATGTGGAATCACTAAAATAGGAAGAATAGGCGTTGATATCGAAAAAAACGATAAAAATTTTCTTGAAATAATGAATCTTGTTTTTACGCCAGAAGAAATACGATATGTAAATTCATTTAATAATCGGCTCTGTAAAATTAATGCTTTTTATAAAATTTGGACTAGGAAAGAAGCTTATATGAAAATGATTGGCAAAGGTTTTTCGTTAGATCCTTTATCTTTTTCAGTACCAGCTATCTTGGACGAAGACGAAGATAGACGAGTTTTATTTTATACACATAATTTTTCTAATGAATATGTCTTTTCGATTGCTGTTAAAAATAACAAAGGCTATGGTAACATTAAGTATATTGTGAATAATTTGAATTTAGAGAATTTTTATTAATTAATCTATACAGAGTTAAAGCGTTGAAAGATGAAAGGATGTGGTTTTTATTAAACAGAAATTTATTTCAAATAGTTTGGTAAGCATTAATCCGATAGATAATGCTCCATTTAGACTGTTTTGTTTTCCTCATGCAGGAGGAAGTAGCTCATTCTTTAATTCTTGGCTTGCACATGTTCCAAAAGATATAGAATTAATAGCAATACAACTCCCTGGAAGAGAAAGAAGGATAAATGAACCCCCATTAGATAGCATTGAAGAAATAGTCGGAATGCTTTCAAGTGAAATAAGTTTATTATTAGACAAACCATATGCGTTTTTTGGACATAGTATGGGTAGCATAGTAAGTTATGAGGTTTGTAAGTATTTAGTGAATACAAATAATCCTACTCCTAATCATTTGTATTTATCTAGTTGTAGGGCTCCTCACATTCCATGTAATGAGAAATTACATAACTTGCCACATGATGAATTTATTGAAGAGTTGAAGGAATTAGACGGTACACCTAAAGAAATATTAGAAAATCAATCATTTAGGGATATTTATTTACCTACAATTATTTCTGATTTTAAAATAGTTGAATCCTATTATAGGTCCGTGCCGTTTCTGTTACCAGTACCGATTACGTGTTTTATAGGGGATAATGATGTTGTAAACTTAAATGATTTATTAGAATGGAAGCATTATACTAATGAATTTTCTTATACAATATACGAAGGAGACCATTTTTATTTGAACATTCATAAGAACAAAATTTTAAATGTCATTCAGTCGAATATAAAATACCGAATAGTCAAATAATTAGTTATAACTTAAAAGATCTACCTTATTATAAGCATATGATTATTCAGTTTTCCAACTAATCTTTAAAAAAGGAAGTTTCTAATTAGATAGATATATAAAGAAAACAAAAACATTCTTAAACCCAGAGATGTATTTTGCAAAATAAAAGTGGATATAGTGTTATTGAAAAGAATATAGACGGTATGGTGTAAGCAACGGTGATAAAATGGTTCTCCCGCAATTTTGGTGAAACCCTCTCGTGGTCATTATAGTAGTAAACTATTACCACGGGAGGGTTTATTTTGGAACTGCAAACATTCTATAAGGATTGGAAGTTGCTATTTTATTCTGTTGATCGTTCGTGCGTCAAGTTGTATGTCCAATCTCAACAAAAATTGAATCTTTGTCCATCATGTAACATGCCTTCTTCTCGTGTCCACAGCCGATACTGGCGTGTGATTCAAGATGTATGTTTTTGGCAAGTAAAAAATGCACGAAATGGCAATTAAAAATGCCACTTGCCAAATTCCGTTATTGGTTGAGAGAGATTGAATCTTTATAGCGATGACTATCGCCTTTAAAAATGATTAAATGGGAGTGATGTATCAATCGATCAATCACTGCTTCTGTTAATATTGGATCACCAAATACATTATTCCATTGCCCAAATTGTAAATTGGTCGTTACGATGATACTTTTAGCTTCATAACACATGGAAATGATTTGAAATAACAATTCTGCTCCTTGTTTATGCAATGGGATGTAGCCCAATTCGTCTATGACCAAGAGGTCTAATTTCTCGATTTGTTTGAGAAATTTACAATGAACCCATAGAGTGCGACACAAGGAGGAGATAAATAAGTTATACTGAAGCTATGGAAAAACGGAATCGATACACCGCAGAATTTAAGACGAAGGTTGTCATGGAAGTGCTGAGAGAAGAGCAGACAGTGAATGAGATTGCTGGGAAGTACGAAATTAGTCCGGTGATGCTAAGCCGGTGGAAGGCGGAGTTTGTGGAGCGTGCCTCCATGGTGTTCGGCCGTGAAACCAAAGAAGCCGAGAAAATGAAAAGAAACTACGAGGA
>NZ_NASY01000028.1:0-120618 GCF_002075365.1 Anoxybacillus sp. UARK-01
AGAAATGTTGTTGTCAACAACATTTCTCCTGCCTAAGCATAAGAAATCGCTATTTATGGACAAGCGCCTGCCGTCTATATCCCATCCATCGCATAAAAAGTGCATCGACAACGCCGATGGATACGAGCACACATATTTTCCATTCGTTTAGCGAGCCGCTATCTCTTGATCTTGCTTAGTTGCTGTCATCTCCAATATGAAGTATAAAGACGAAAACTCCATGATTACTAGTAATGTTGTCTTCATTCAGAAAACCTCAAAATACATGGAATATTACGCCTTTGATTTTACCTTATTGGTTAAAAACAGAGATGGAATAAACATCGCAACCATTAACATGCTTGCAACCAAAAAGCCTGATTGATACGCAGAAGTAAGGTGCGCTAGATTAGGAACAACATGATCCATTCGATTAGCTACAATCGTCGCTAATACTGCCGATCCAAATGCACCGCCAATATTTTGAATAATACGAGTAGCAATACTAGCCTGTGGTATTTGACTTTTGGATAGACCAGTATAAGCATCCGCCATTATTGGTATCGTAATTCCTCCTACACCGATTCCACGAATAAACAGAGCGATCGCAATGAGCCAATAACCTGTGTTTTGTGAAAACCATGCAAATGGAAATGTGCCAATAAACGTAATCACAATCGCAAACATTACCACAATCTTTGCCCCAATTTGATCAATCATCTTACCAATCAATGGTCTAACAATCAGCATTCCCAATCCTTGCGGTATGAGGGCTAGACCAGCAAGAATAACTGTGTCCCGTCGAATATTTTGAAAGAACAAAGGTAAAAGCAACATAGGTCCATTGGTACCAATCCCAGCAAGAAACAATGCACAAATTGATGCTGTAAAGCTTCTAAATCTAAATAAACTTAAAGGGACAATAGCATTTTTAGGTTGTACGAATGCATAAATAATATAAACAATAGTTAAAACAACTCCCACTCCTAAAAAGGCAATCGTTTTAAAATTGGCCAAATCAGAACTTGAAGCCACTGTTGTAATTCCATATATAAAACTAGCTGAGAGACCTCCTAATAATAATATGCCTAACCAATCAAACTTTTTCTGCTTGTTATCGGGAGAAAAGCTCGGAAGATTTTTATAAATCAAATATAACGCAATCATGCCAATAGGAACATTGATGAAGAAAATCCAGCGCCATGAAAGATAATCTACAAAGAATCCTCCGATGACCGGACCGAGTATAGGTCCTAAAATAATAGGCATTCCGACAATCGACATCAATTTCCCCATATTATCCTGCCCGGCAGCCTGAACCAATAAAGTGGTCAACAACGGAATAATAAGTCCTGCACTAAATCCTTGCACAAGACGGAACATAATGAGACTTTCGATGTTCCATGAAATTCCTGAAAGGATGGAGCTAATAAAAAAAAGGAATTGAGCACTTACATAAATGCTTTTTCCATCAAAGCGATTGACCAACCATCCAGAAAAAGGAACTGCTATCCCTGTCGCTAAGACATATCCTGTAACAACCCATTGAATCGTATCAAGCGATGAATGAAAATCTTTCTCCAAATCATTCACAGCTATATTAACCATCGTTGAATCTAGCATTGGGGCAATTGCGCCAAGCACTAACAAAAGGGCAATATTCACTAGTTCTTTAGGTAATTTTTCCTCTCTCTTTCCAATCATATTATCATCCTTTCTATTAGATACAGTATGTATCTTAATTATATAGCGTATAGAAAATAAAGTACAATATGTATCTTAAAAATATGTTAAAAAATATGATAAAATGACTGTAGAAATGAATGAGGGGGTTAGAACCTTGACAAATGAACGAAAACGAGGAGAAAAACTAGAGATAACCATTCTCGAAGCAGCAGATGAGATTATACACACCTTCGGATATGAGCATATGACATTCCAAAATGTTGCTAAAAAAGCAAAGACCAGCCGAACTGTCATCTACCGCCGCTATGAAACGAAAGGAGATCTCCTTCACGCTTTAATACGATACAAAGCTAAACAGGCACTTGGTGGAAGCATGATTGAGTTAATCAACGAAAGAGGAAGCCTGCGAGCAGATTTATTGGCAGTTGTAGAGCTTTACCAACAATTTTTTGAAGCTATAGGTCCGAAAGTGATCAGTGCTATACTATTTGAATTGAGCCAAAAAAATTCCCATTTACAACTCTGGTTTAACCGCGCACTGGAAAGTAACATGAAAATAATGAGGAAAATCCAAGATTTCGCCAAAAAGCGCGGAGAAATTAATCATGAATTTTCACTCATGCAGATGAGTTTACCTTTTGATTTATTAAGGTTTGAAAACGTGATACGAGGCGGGAATGTATCAAAAGAGTATTTGACTCAATTAGTAGATGAAATATTAATGCCCATTTATCATTCCCCATCAAAGCATTTCTTTCTCAATAGAGAGAAAGAGCATGATCCGGTAAATAAAGAATAGATAAACACTAATCAGAACTGGCAAAAACCTCATTTGTTATGGACGGATATGAACAAACATTTTTCGTTACCAGTGGTGCTAAATAAAGTAACCTTTGCATGAAGATCTCCTTTAAAATGTAACTCTTTCCGTCAAAAGAAGAAGTCCTATGCAAGACCATTTCACAATAGATGAAATATCACATATGCAGCAATTGAATCGATTGAATGAGGTTATGATCGCGTCCATGCTCTTGAACATTACCATGGGTTCCAATATCTTCTTTGAAATGGATTCGATCCTAGTTAGTTAAGCGTTCGATCCATCACAATGATATAGTAACAGCTGGCCCATTGAACCCTGCCATTACACATGAATGGATCACAGCAAACGATTTTAATGATCGTTGAATCGATTATGGTGCATCCAAAAACAAAAAGACAGCTGATTATGGGAGGCTCCTCTTCAGATCACTATTCAAACGCTTCGGGTATGTGTCGTCACCAAAGCATTCTGCCAGACTGGCCGCCGTAAAAACCGTGCAATCCCACCTCCTCTTCCTATAAACAAATGAGTGGAGCGAAACACTGCCCCACTCATTTGTTTAGTGATGCGCTCTCCTCTCTCACCTATCCTGCGGCGAGAGAGAGGGAAGATTGCTTGGCCAATATGTTAAACTCCTATCTCTTGTACGAGTCTCTGAAAAGTATGAAATGCTGGCTTTGGCGTATAGTCATCTCCCATTATGCCAAATTGGTGGAATAAATCGTGAATCGAGCTATCGGCATCTCTTAACCCAAAAAACTCATAATGAGTAATATTGAATTCTTCGCGTAAAGAATAGACAGTACGAATAATAGTCTCAAACACCTTAGCCTGATGCTCATACGATCTTTCTCTTCCCGTAAAAGGGTGCCTGCCAGTAGGCCAGCCGTTTTCCGTAATCCGAATTGGAATCGTTTCAGGTATATGGGCCGTCTTAAGATTTTTTTCACGAAAACGGCACAGCACATATTCTACAGAAGCTGGTATGTCTTTCAGTTTAATTTCTTCTTCAAATACATCTACATAGAAATTATATCCGACATAATCGAGCGCTTGGACAAAATCATGTCCACCAAGCTCAAAAATCCGTTCCCAAAAATCTGGAACAATCGGGCCAACATGATCTGGATCAGCCGCAAAGCCAATATTGACTTGGGAATTGATTGCCTCCTTTTCATTTTTAGCTGCCATAATTCCCTGCACTAAAGTTTTTTGAACATTCGGCTTAGAGCCTTCCATGAACGTCATATTCGCTTCACCTGTAATTTGCAAGCAATCGAGATGATTACTATATTGCCGAATAATTGATCGAATCAAATTAAGCCATCCATCCAAGTTCCCTTCCTGAATCATAAAACCCTAACACCATATCCCATTTAAATCCCCATTTTTCTCCTACCTTCACATAACGCTTGACGTAGGATAAAACTTTGTTCAATAACTCTGGTCCGCTATAAACTATATAAGTTCGAGGCAGCAGTGTCGTTGCTTTGCTTTGTAGTTCTTTTAAGGCCACTCCGATTTTTTCATAATCATCCTCCGGTCCTGTTGCTAAACCCGTCGGCGTTCCCGCCACACTAAATGGATAAATGCCAAAGATTAATCCAAAGGAAGTCATTCAAATATCTCTTTTCTTAAAGAGAACGGAATCTTGTGTCTCTTTTGTGAGTTAGTAAATAAAATTGAATTATAGCGTCTCTCTCGATAAACTACATTTAGTAAACCAGCCTTTTAGCGAAAGGATATAAGCACAACTTAGCATTTGTATGTTTCCACTTTTGATTATTCGTTTTCCCAACTATTCGAACTTGTTTGATGCGGAATCTCTCAGTCGTGCTGATACACACTAAATTATTAAATTAATATTTACTTCACACTCGAAAAACCATGGTTTTACCTAAATAAATAGCAAATAATTATTTACTAATTTTCAACATATAAGTGAAAGAGAGGATGCTTACCGATGACAAGGATTCACCAAATTGCCGAACGTTTTGCTCAGCTTCTTCCTTTGCTGGATAATTAAATTTTTAAACCAATCATTCAAGCTACTCCGATTCCGAAGAAGCAGTCCGATTTAACTCATTTGCAATTCCATATACTAGAATCGTTGCTTCATGCAAAGGCTGACATTTCAATGACCGAGCTGGCTGACGGTTTAAGAATTTCGAAGCAGCAGCTTACTCAGCTGATTCGGAATTTAGAAGAGAAGGAGTATGTAACGAAAGTACCAAGTCCCACCGATAAACGATCCGTTATCGTGATGCTGACGGAAAAAGGGAGACACGTTGTGAAGAAAAGATAGGAGGAATTTTATCGGTTATTTTGTAATAAGATAGAGCAACTGAGTGGGGATGATTTAATAAACCTCGAATACGCCCTTACCAAGTTGGCTCAAATTATGGCCAAACTAAAATAATCTTTTTTTCTGACTACCAAATTCCCTTCAGAAATATGACTTATCGAGAATTTTCTCACCTTTAAACGTGGGAAATGGAAGAAGCTCATCATTCGCTGAAATTTTCGCTGCTTAATTTGACAGCAAACATTTGTCAAGAGCGATCCATTCATCAATTTTTTATTCATTGCATTCAATAACTATATAAACTCCATGTATGGTATGCAACAAAAAATAGTCTCCCGCCTTCCAAATATGGCGGCGGGAGACTCAAAATGGAGTTATTTATTTTGGGGTGTGTCCTCTGTCTCTTCTCTCATATAAACCATTCGCATCGGATTGCCGGCCACAAATGCACCTGGAGGCACATCCTTGTGTACCACCGTTCCTGCAGCCACAATCGCGCGATCGCCAATGACCACTCCCGGGAGAATGGTGGAATTCGCGCCGATCATGACTTCATCGCCGATGATGACATCGCCTAGGCGATATTCATCAATCAAATACTCATGCGCTAAAATCGTGGTATTATAGCCAATAATCGAATTGCGGCCAATTTTGATTTTTTCTGGGAACATAATATCCGGCATCACCATAAACGCAAGTGCGGTTTTCTCGCCAATTTCCATATGCAAAAATGTGCGGTACAGCCAATTTTTCAGCCGCATAAATGGCGTGTAGCGCCCTATTTGAATGATCACTACATTTTTAAACACCTTCCAAAACGAGACCGTTTTATACACTTGCCACAACGAATTGGCTCCAGATACCGGATATTTTGTCGTTCGTCTCAAAATTTATTCCACCCCTACAATCGCCAATAAATCACTCATTTTCTCAAGCATAAAGTCTGGTTCATACTTCTCCAGATACTCTCTTCCTTTAATGGCCCATGCTACTCCTGCCGTCTTTGTTCCCGCTTGCTTTCCCGCCAAAATGTCATGATAATTATCTCCAACCATGAGCGTTTCTTCTGGAACAGAACCTAAAAGCTCAAGCGCCTTCAAAATCGGTTCAGGATGCGGTTTCGCGTTTTGTACGTCATCCAGCCCGACAACACAGCGGAAAAACGGATCAAGCTTTGTCCGCTTTAATCCCATCAGCGCCGTCGCGTTCATTTTTGTCGTCACGACTCCCAATTGAAAGTCGTGCTGGTGTAGCACGGCAATCGTTTCATATACCGTTTCATATTCTTTTATGAGCGCATCGTGCTGGCGATGGTTGAACGCCCGATAGGTCGCAATCATCTCTTCTACCCGTGCTGCATCAAGCGCAGCAAAGGTATCGTAAAGCGGCGGACCGATAAACGGCAGGACATCCTCCCGTCTATATTTTCCGGGATAGTAGGTTTCCAACGTATGCAAAAATGACTGGATAATGAGTTCATTTGTATCAATCAGCGTGCCATCCAAATCAAATAAAATCGTGCGAATGTTCATTAGGCTGCTTCCCTTCTCCCTGTTTTTCTATAAACATTCCAAACAAATCCGACCATCATCGTCAATAGAACAGCTGTTGTCAAGCGAATCAGCAAAAGCGGCCATACCGGGATGCCAAGCGGAACAAATAATAGTGTATCCTCTACCACCGCATGGCACGCAGAAAGAAACAGAAAAGCAAGCGTGACATCTTTCTTCGATACACCATCCTCTTGTACCGCCTGAATCATGACTCCCGCTCCATATGCCAAACCAAATAAAAGTCCCGCCGCCAGCGTCATCGACGTATTTTCTTTCATTCCAAGCATTTTCGTCAATGGGGACATCCAACGTGAAAACACATCAAGCCATTTTAAATCCTTCAAAATTTGAATCCCGACCATGAGCGGAATGACAATCATGGCGAGCTGCATAATTCCGAACAATGCTTTTTTCACGCCTGCCCAAACGACAGGTCCCCATCCGGAAAACTCTGCTGAAGAGCTAGAGATCATACCATATTGCGCCACCTCATCTCCTCCCTGCCAAATCAGATGAATGAGGAGCGCAGAAACAATCGCCAGCATAACGCGAACACCAACAGCTAAAGCTACATGAACCCCCACTCTTCCAGCAACTGTCACTTCCACAAGCAAATTGTGGGAAAATGAAAGCATGACAGCTAAAATCAATACTTCTTTTACCGTCAGATGCAGCGTCAAAATCGCGCCAATTCCAGCATATAAGTTTAAAAAATTCCCCAACACAAGAGGAATGGCAGCCTCCCCTGGCAGGCCGATCCATTTCATCAGCGGAGATACCACTCGAATGATCCACGGCAAAATCGGCGTATACTGCAGAATCGATACGATAAGAGTAACCGGAAAAATAATTTTTCCAAGCGCTCCCGTCGTCTTCACGCCGACTGCCAGCCCTTTTTTGACCGTCTCGACCAATCCGCTTCCCCCTTTTCTAATCTAAATAACGCTCCTTCGCCCATCCTTTTACCCGCCGTACCATCCACAATCCGGCCGCTAACACAACCAGGGCAATGGAGACAACTTGGGCAATCCGCAAATGATCTGTCAGCATTAAGCTATCTGTCCGCATTCCCTCGATAAAAAAGCGACCGATCGAATACCAGATTAAATAGCTGAGAAATAACTCACCGCGGCGCAAATTGATCCGACGCAACATGATCAGCAAGAAAAAGCCCATCAAATTCCAAATCGACTCATATAAAAAAGTCGGATGATAATATTGGCCGTTGATATACATTTGGTTAATAATAAAATCTGGAAGGTGCAAGCTTTCAAGAAAATGGCGCGTCACTGGTCCGCCGTGCGCTTCTTGGTTCATAAAGTTGCCCCAACGGCCGATCGCCTGGCCTAAAATAATGCTAGGCGCTGCAATATCGGCCAGTTTCCAAAACGAAATGCCCCGCCTTTTGGCAAAGACGACTCCCGTAATGATTGCGCCAATTAAGCCTCCATGGATGGCTAAGCCTCCCTCCCAAATTTTAGGGATTTCAGCAGGATGCTTCGCGTAATAATCCCATTCAAACATCACATAATATGTACGGGCACAAATAATCGCAATCGGAACAGCTAATAAAACGAGATCCACAAATGTTTCTTTTGCCAATCCACGCTTGACCGCTTCTCGCGTCGCAATCCACAGTCCAAGCAGCACGCCTGTTCCAATAATCACTCCATACCAATAAATAGTGATAGGACCAAGGTGTAAAAATACACGATCTAATGGCTGAATCGCTGGATCCACCTTATCCTTCCTCCTCTCTTATTCGTAATCATGATCTCCATCCTCAATGGCATCTGTTAAGCGTGCCGAAAACTCTTCAGCAGCATTCATTCCCATTCGTTTCAAGCGGAAATTCATGGCGGCTACCTCAATAATGACCGCTAAATTTCGGCCGGGTCTTACTGGAATCGTCAATTTTGTCACTTCTGTATCAATAATTCTCACTTTTTCTTCTTCTAAACCGAGCCGATCATATTGTTTATTCGGATCCCACAACTCCAAATCCACGACGAGCGAAATGCGCTTATGTGTCCGCACGGCTCCTGCACCGAACAATGTCATCATATTAATGATACCAAGCCCGCGAATTTCCAGAAGATGCTCAATCAGCTCTGGAGCATTACCGACGAGAAGGCCTTCATCCTCTTGACGAATTTCTACGCAGTCATCGGCCACAAGACGATGGCCTCGCTTTACCAACTCCAGCGCCGTTTCACTTTTTCCGACACCGCTTTTTCCGGTAATCAGCACGCCAACACCGTATACATCAACCAATACCCCGTGCACAGCGGTCGTCGGAGCCAGCTTGCTTTCCAAAAAATTCGTCAATCGGCTCGAAAGGCGTGTCGTTTTCATCGTTGAACGCATGACCGGAACCGAATGGCGCTCAGATGCTTCAATTAATTCTTGCGGAACATCCAGCCCGCGCGATACAATAATTCCCGGCGTAATATCTGTACAAAGCTTTTCCATGCGAATCTTCTTTTCAGCCGGGTGCAATCGTTCAAAAAACGAAAGCTCTGTTTTTCCTAGCAATTGAATCCGCTCAGCTGGATAGTAGGCAAAATATCCCGCCATTTCAATTCCTGGCCGCGATAAATCGCTTGTTGTAATCGGACGGTGTACTCCTTCCGCCCCGCTGATTAATTCAAGCTGAAATTGTTCAATCAAATCTTGCGTCCGAACTTTCGGCATCAAAACCCCCCCTTTGCTTTTCCATTTTAACACTTTTCCCAACGCATGTGAAAAAAGAAAAAACGTTCGCGCCGAAGCGGAACGTTTTTAGTCTCTATCGCTAATCGCATCAATGATGACATGAAAGAGAGAAATCGCAAGCGAAGCCAACAAGGCCGCACCGAATCCATCAATTGTAAACGAGTCGCCCATCAGCCATGATGTCATAAGCAATGTTAAAGCATTGATCACAAATAAAAATAGTCCAAACGTTAAGACGGTTACCGGAAGCGTTAAGACAATCAAAATCGGTTTGACGACCATATTTAAGAGCGACAGCAGAAAGCTAGCTAAAAGCGCAGCGCCAACCCCAGACAAATGAATGGACTGAAAATAGCCGGCAAGCGCCAACAATAGCACGGCATTGACAATAATATGCGCAAGCCACTTCATCGTTCCATCCCCTCTTGCGGCATCACCAAGGCAGCGATGACGTAAAATAAAACAAATGGCATAATTCCAGTCGATAAAAGCAAAATCACAAAAATTAACCGAGTGAGCGTTGAATCGATTCGAAAATAAGCGGCCAAGCCGCCGAGAACGCCCGCTATTTTGCGGTCATGATAAGACCGAACCAGTTTTTTGTTCATGGTTTCACTCCATTCTATGCTTCTTGCAATACTTGAATGCCTTTGATCACATTCCAAATGATGACCAATAAATGAATCATCCCTCCAACTACGATTCCCAAAAACGGCAGCGCTGCCAAGCCATCATGGTTGGTCGCTGCGGCAATGATAAAACCACCGATGGACAGCACAAGAATGAAAAACGGAAGAAGATGCGAAAACAGCGATTTTTTCGCATGTTTTTTGACCTTCTCCTCTTTCGTGACAAAATAAACAATCACCGGAAAAAGAAACGGCGCAAAAAACACGCTAAAATAGCAAGTGGCCGATAACAGCTTAGATGAATTCACCTTCATCGCTCCCTTCTTTATATCAATATATACGACGCATATACCGAAAAGTTTCAGTACCTCATGCTATACATAGATGGGATTCTCACCAGCATCCTTAAAAACAAAGCATCTCATGAGCCTCTCCTACCTTCACTCCGCTTAGGGGGAAGACTTCTCGGTGGATGGTGTTCAATTTCCACCCTGAGCTTCTCTACATCAAAAGAAGGAAGCGAGATGATGATTGATCTTTCCCGCTATTCAGCGCATCTATTTCTCTTTGCTTACCTTTCCCTCTTTGGCTAGAATCTGTTCATGTGAATGTGAAAAAAGGGCCCTTGATTAGGGCACCTTTACTTCTTCATACATCGCTTGCATTCGCCGGCGGTCGCGCTCTAAAATGCGTTTTAAATACAGTCCCGTATAGGACCCTTTCACTTCGGCGATTTCCTCTGGGGTTCCCACCGCCACGATTCGGCCGCCTTTATCGCCGCCTTCAGGACCGAGATCAATAATATAATCAGCCGCTTTAATGACATCAAGATTATGCTCAATAACAAGCACGGTATCACCGTTATCCACCAGCCGCTGAAGCACTTTAAGCAAGCGGGCGATATCATCAATATGCAAGCCTGTGGTCGGCTCATCTAAAATATAGAGAGTGCGCCCCGTCGAACGGCGGTGCAGCTCAGACGCCAGTTTTACCCGCTGCGCCTCTCCCCCAGATAGCGTTGTCGCCGGCTGGCCCAGCTTGATATAGCCTAATCCGACATCATAAATCGTTTGCAGCTTGCGCTTGATTTTCGGAATGTTTTCAAAGAAGGCGAGCGCATCCTCCACCGTCATTTCCAGCACTTCGGCAATGTTTTTGTCCTTATATTTCACTTCCAGCGTTTCACGGTTATAGCGTTTGCCGTGGCATACTTCACATGGAACGTACACATCCGGCAAAAAATGCATTTCAATTTTAATAATGCCATCGCCGCGGCAGGCTTCGCAGCGGCCGCCCTTCACGTTAAAGCTAAAACGGCCTTTCTGATAGCCGCGCACCTTCGCCTCGTTCGTAGCTGCAAACACCTCGCGAATATCATCAAATACTCCCGTATACGTGGCCGGATTGGAGCGAGGCGTACGTCCGATCGGCGACTGGTCGATGTCAATGACTTTGTCCAGATGATCGATTCCTTTCAATGCTTTATACTCTCCAGGCTTCGCTTTCGCTCCTTGTAATTTTTGCGCCAGCGCTTTGTGCAAAATTTCATTGACAAGCGTACTTTTCCCCGACCCTGATACTCCCGTCACAGCCACAAACGTGCCAAGCGGGATTTTCACGGACACATTTCTTAAATTGTTTTCTTTTGCACCATGTATTTCAAGCCAGCGGCCATCTGGCTTGCGGCGTTCCGGCGGAAGCGGAATAAATTTTTTGCCCGACAAATATTGGCCTGTTAGGGAATGAGGATCGTTCATGACTTCTTCCGGCGTTCCGGCCGCCACTACTTGGCCGCCATGAATGCCGGCGCCTGGACCAATGTCAATCAAATAATCAGCAGCCAGCATCGTGTCTTCGTCATGTTCTACGACAATCAGCGTATTGCCGATGTCTCTCATGTTTTTGAGCGTATCAATCAGCCGATCGTTGTCACGCTGATGGAGGCCGATGGACGGCTCGTCCAAAATGTAAAGCACACCCGTTAGCCGGGAGCCAATTTGGGTCGCAAGACGAATGCGCTGTGCCTCCCCCCCTGATAATGTGCCGGCTGAACGGCTTAATGTTAAATAATCTAAGCCCACATTATTTAAGAAACCAAGCCGTTCTATGATCTCACGCAAAATCATATGGGCAATTTTCTGTTCTTTTTCACTCAATTCTAAGCTCCGGAAAAACGCGAGCGCTTCCGTGACAGACAGCGATGCCACTTCCCCAATATGCTTGCCGCCGACAAGCACGGCTAAGCTTTCTTTTTTTAAACGATAGCCTTTACACGTTGGACACGGCTGATCAGCCATGTATTTTTCCATTTGCTCGCGAATATAATCAGAGCTTGTTTCGCGGTAACGCCGTTCAATATTGGGAATAGCCCCTTCAAATTCAATGTAATGTTCGCGAATCTGTCCAAAATCATTTTCATAACGAAAATAAATTTTTTCACCATTGCTTCCATACAGGATGCGATTTAACTGCTCCTTCGGCAGCTCCTTTACCGGAACATCCATATCAATTCCATAATGCTGGCAAACAGCCGCCAACAGCTGTGGATAATATTGGGAGCTTTGCGGTTCCCATGGAGCGATCGCATGCTCGCGCAAGGTCAGTTCATCATTCGGAATGACTAAGTCCCGGTCTACCTCCAATTTAGCGCCCAGCCCGTCACAATCCGGACACGCTCCGTACGGACTGTTGAACGAAAACATGCGCGGCTCAAGCTCGCCAATCGAAAAACCGCAATACGGACAAGCGTGATGCTCGCTAAACAGAAGTTCCTCTTCTCCGACCACATCAATAATCACTTTGCCGTCAGCCAGCTTCAGCGCTGTTTCCAGAGAATCAGCCAAGCGCGAGGCAATGCCTTCCTTCACGACGATGCGATCAATCACTACTTCAATAGAATGCTTTTTATTTTTTTCTAATTCGATGTCTTCCGATAGCTCGCGCATCTCGCCGTCTATGCGCACGCGTACATATCCCTGTTTTTTGATCTCTTCTAGCGTTTTAACATGCGTTCCTTTTCTTCCCGATACGATCGGCGCTAATACTTGAATTTTCGTTCGTTCCGGGTAAGCTAAAATGCGGTCAACCATTTGTTCAATGGTTTGCGACGTAATTTCAATGCCGTGCTCTGGACAAACGGGACGGCCAATCCGCGCAAACAATAAGCGCAAATAATCATAAATTTCGGTAACCGTTCCCACTGTGGAGCGCGGATTGCGGCTCGTCGTTTTCTGATCGATTGAAATGGCCGGAGATAGCCCTTCGATCGTATCGACATCCGGCTTGTCCATTTGTCCTAAAAATTGGCGGGCGTATGCCGAAAGCGATTCGACATAGCGCCGCTGCCCTTCCGCATAAATCGTATCAAACGCCAACGACGATTTTCCTGAACCTGATAACCCCGTTAAAACAACAAGTTGGTCTCGCGGGATCTCAATGTCCATATTCTTTAGATTATGAACTCTTGCCCCTTTAATCGTAATTTTATCCATTGGCATAAGCTTTTGATCATCCTTCCGCTTTGAGTTCAAAAATTAAATCGCGAAGCTCGGCCGCGCGTTCAAAGTCAAGCGCTTTGGCCGCTTCTTTCATTTCTTTTTCTAAGTTCGCCACAAGCTGCTCCCGCTCTTTTTTCGTCCATTTGCGGCGATCCGGCTTCACCTCGTACGACTCTGGCTGTTCAGCCGCATACGTCGCACGAATGACATCACGAATCCCCTTTTGAATCGTCTTCGGTACGATGCCATGCTCACGGTTATAGGCCTCTTGGATGGAACGGCGCCGTTTTGTTTCATTGATCGCAATCTCCATCGATTGGGTGATCGTATCGGCATACATAATCACATGACCGTTGGCATTGCGGGCCGCTCGTCCAATCGTCTGGATCAGCGAACGCTCTGAACGCAAAAATCCTTCCTTATCAGCATCTAAAATCGCGACAAGCGACACCTCCGGAATATCCAATCCCTCTCTTAACAAGTTAATGCCAACAAGCACGTCGTATTTGCCGATGCGCAGGTCGCGGATGATTTCAATGCGTTCAAGCGTTTTAATTTCCGAATGCAAATAGGCCACCTTAATCCCTATTTCCTTCAAGTAATCGGTTAAATCTTCCGCCATTTTTTTCGTGAGCGTCGTCACTAGTGTTCGCTCATTCCGCTTCACGCGTTCATGAATTTCATCGATCAAGTCATCTATTTGCCCTTGAATTGGACGAACATCAATCGTCGGATCCAAAAGCCCGGTCGGCCGAATAATTTGCTCGACCATTTCCGGACTATGCTCCAATTCGTATGGTCCCGGCGTTGCCGACACATAAATAATTTGGTTCACTTTTTTCTCAAACTCTTCAAACGTCAGCGGACGGTTGTCAAGCGCTGACGGCAGGCGGAAGCCGTGATCGACCAGCACCTGTTTGCGTGCTTTGTCGCCATTATACATCCCGCGAATCTGCGGCAGTGTGACGTGCGATTCATCAATCACAATTAAAAAATCGTCTGGAAAATAATCGAGCAGCGTATAAGGAGTCGATCCTGGCGGGCGCAATGTTAAATGGCGTGAGTAGTTTTCAATTCCTGAACAAAAGCCCATTTCCCGCATCATTTCAAGATCATAGCGCGTGCGCTGCTCAAGCCGCTGCGCTTCCAACAGCTTGCCCTGCTCCCGCAACTCCTTCAAGCGTTCTTCCAGCTCTTGCTCGATATTTTGAATCGCCAGCTGCATTTTTTCATCGCGCGTGACGAAGTGGGAAGCTGGGAAAATCGCAACATGCTCCCGCTCTCCGATAATTTCTCCAGTCAGCGCATCTACCTCGCGAATCCGTTCAATCTCATCGCCAAAAAACTCGACACGAATGCAATGCTCGTCGCGCGAAGCCGGAAAAATTTCGACGACATCACCGCGAACGCGAAACGTTCCCCGCTGAAAATCAATGTCATTGCGCGTATACTGCACATCGACTAAACGGCGCAGCAATTCGTTTCTTTCGATTTCCATCCCTGTCCGTAAAGATACGACAAGCTCTCGATATTCTTCCGGAGAACCCAAGCCGTAAATGCATGATACACTGGCCACAATAATGACATCGCGCCGCTCAAATAAAGCAGATGTGGCCGAATGCCGCAGCTTATCAATTTCATCGTTGATGCTTGCGTCCTTTTCAATATACGTATCCGTCTGCGGCACATACGCTTCCGGCTGATAGTAGTCATAGTAGCTCACAAAATACTCAACTGCATTATTTGGAAAAAACTCCTTCAATTCACTATATAGCTGGCCCGCCAATGTTTTATTATGAGCAATGACCAGCGTCGGTTTACTCACCTTCTGGATGACGTTAGAAATGGTAAAGGTCTTTCCTGTTCCTGTCGCTCCTAATAGCGTTTGATGCTTCGTACCGTTCAAAATTCCTTCCACCAGCTTAGCAATTGCCTTTGGCTGGTCGCCTTGCGGCTGATAGGCTGATACTAATTGAAAATGATCTTTCACCTGCGCAAAGCCCCCTTCGTATTCATCCTAATTGTATTGTACCACATGAATGCTTAAGATGCACAAAAAATACGAACTTATATTCGTTTCCAAAACTTTCGTAAGCCTTACAGAGCGAACAGCTATTTCCATCTCTTTGGCTGCAATAACAAAAGCCACCGCAAAAGAACGGTTCAATCGATCTTTTGCGGTGGCTTTCTTCTTATTTTTTAAATTTTTTTACCATTTTCTCTGCATATAAAAAGCCTGCCGTTGTCGACGCAATATCCGCTAACACTTCATGAAGCTCGTTTGTATATCCTTTGACATAAGAAGCTACTAACAGCGCCACTGTCAGCAGCGTCCCCACATAATGATTATAAGTGACGCGAGTAAAAAGCAGCACTAGCAAAAACGGCACGATTAATGCAACGAGAAACCACATAAGCAAAACCCCTTATCTATACAGCTTCCGATGTCCATTTTTCCCGCGTTTGCACAAACAACAATCCAAGCTCGTGATGCTCATTTTCATATAACGCTCCTTGGACAAAACGGACTTCCTCATTTTGATCCAACACCTCTAGCTTACAAAAAGCGCGGTTATGCTGCAATGCCTCATAAAATTCTTTTTCCGTTTTAACTGGTATGCCGTTCACTTTCACAATCACTTCGCCGATTTTCAGCCCGATTTTTTCAGCCTTCGATTCTGGTAAAATTCCTAAAATAACCAATCCCTGCTCTTGCTGTGAAAAATACGGGGGACGGGAACGGTCTTGCCGATGCTGCCAAAAAGCCAGACATTCTCTAGCAATCAACACCGCAGCTGCAACCGCGATTCCTAAGGAAGGAAACCAAGAAGACGCCAAAGCTCCCGCGCAGACAGCGGCCGCTAACCAGAGCACGCGACGGCCGGCCATTTGAATAGAGGCTCGTGGATGCATGCCTTGCATATGCTGCGAGAAGCCGAGCAAAAATGGCACCAGAGCGAATGAATATGAATGATCCACGCCCGAAAACAATGGCCACCATGAAAAAGGTGAAGAGAGCGGGCCATTGGAAATTGGCAGAAGCACAGGCACAAACCAAATCCTATCTACCCAATGTTCTCCAATCATAAGCCCCCTCTTGCTTTTAGCAAGCTGCGGAGAAGTAGCCACTGCTCCGTTTCGCAAAATGAGAAACCCCTCGGCAAATAACAGCAATGCAAGCAGCCATATAAAAACGGATATAGGCGCCTCGTGAAGGCTTTCCACATATTTTGAAACCAACGGCCAAGCGCCTCCGTATTTCATAAAACCAGCTGCAAGCAAAACCAATCCCCCAACCGTATAAGCAGGAGATAGTAACCGCATCTGTCCTGTCAAGCTCAGCAAAACCGTCACATAAAAAAGCAGCAGCAACACATCGTGGGGTACCGCCATTCCAGACACTACCGTCACGATGGAAAGAAACAAGCCAACGGCCCAACCGCTGCGCCAAAAAAAGACACTTTCCTGAAACCAGCCATATACGCGAATATGAAAATGCTTCCGCTCTTTATTCATTCGACGCCAGCCGACGAAAGCCGCAAGCAGCACGCCATAATACAAAAGGGGCTCGGTCAACAACCGCCCGACTCCTTTCAAAAGTTCCATCCCCCACATGCCAAGCATGGGCTTCACCTCCGATCATCATGAACGTATCTACTGATCTACTTTTCATTCTAGCAAATCGCTTCTACAAATCATACGATTGGCTGCATATTTTTTTATATGTTATTCGACAAATGGCGAATTTTTTCCTATTCCCACTTTCTTTGCCGAATGAGCACTAGTTTTGTCATCGTAAAAGGAATTTGGACATTCGATGGAAAAATGATATAGACAAGGAAAGAAAAGAGGAGGAAAAACCATGGAACTAAAAACGAGCAGTGTTGCCAAGCGGCTTGGAGTATCGCCTAAAACGATTCAGCGCTGGGTTAAAAAATACGAGATTCCATGCAAAAAAAACGAAGCAGGACATTACATATTCGATTCCGAAACACTTGCATTGCTTGAACAGATCAAATTTGAGCAAGGAGCGGCTCTTGAAGAGTGCGAAACAGAAGAAGAAAATGAAAAAAACATTCTGTGCCCAGAAGACTTTTTCTCCACTCATCTTCAACCACATCTAAACGAATTCACCTCACGTTTTCAACGCATTGAACGCCAGCTTGAGCAAAAAGCAGATGAAGTTGTATCCGTTCAACTGTTGCAGCACCGCCGCGAAATTGAAGAGCTGCATTCTTACATCCGTCAGCTTGAACAACGCATCTCCCTGCTGGAAGAAGCCAATGAGAAGCGCGAAGCGGACGATTCTTTGTCTAAAAAGCAAAAACGCCGCGGCGTAGGCCGAATTATCGGCTTATTTGTGTGAACCTTTCATCTCTAACACATGAACGTTCAATATCTAATAACATCACAATATGCTTCCATCTTATTTTCACGTGATATGTTCCCAAATTAAAATCCTAAGAATGTTGATAAAATGGCATTCTTGGGATTTTTTTATTCGTCAATCCAATGAAATGGCTACTTATCATTCCCCGCTTTTCTTGGTCACCTCTATGTATATGAAAATTACAATGAATGGAACTCTATTTTTCCTTCTCCTTATTTTTATCCATTTCTTATGTTTTTTTAATTCTATTTGTTTATAATGAATGCCGCTGCCAAGAAAATCAAAATGTAATGGGCAGATTCTATGTTTCGGCCATCGGCAAACCGGATCGCCATGACCGCTTTTTTTGGCATGATGCGTAACGAAACAGAAGTTCTTGCATCTTCCAGCCGTCATTGGCGGTATCAGGCGCGAGAAATATTGATATTCCATTACATGAATCATCAGCAAGAAAGGAGCAGAGATGGTCCATGCAAGAGCATTCGATTGTGGAGAAACGAGAACGGATCGCCATATGGATCGCCATTTTTCTTATCATTCTTTATCTTTCTCCGCTTTATATTTTAGGAGAAAATGCCCATATTCGCGTTCATGATAATTTAGATTCCAATATCGCTTGGTACAAGGTGCTTGTACGAAGCGGAGAACTATTTGGATCCATCAACGCGACGATTCCGCAAGTCATTAACGGACTGCCGCGCAATGCCTATGGCACTGAATTTAGCGGTATCGTTTGGCTTCACGCGTTGCTTCCGTCCATGGTAGCGTATGCCGTCAGCCAGACCATTACGCGCGGCTTCGCTTTTCTGGGGATGTATCTTTTATTAAAGCGGCATTTTCTTAGGGAAAAAGAAGCTTATCTTATTCGCGTCGGAGCAGCGCTCACCTTCGCTTTGACTCCTTTCTGGCCGTCGGGAATGCTTAGCACCCTCGGCATGCCGCTGGCACTTTGGGCTTTTCTGTCCATTCGAAACCGTCAAGCGTCATGGAAGGAATGGGCCACCCTTGCCCTTCTTCCGTTCTATGCAAGCTTTGTGCTCGGCTTTTTCTTTTTCTTAACGGCGATGGGGCTTCTTTGGCTTCGTGATGCGATTGGCAAAAAACAATGGAATATTCCGTTTCTCGGCAGTATCGTGTTCATGACAAGCCTATTCTTGGCCATCGAATACCGCCTTGTCTATTCGTTGCTTTTTAGCCATGAGCCGACTAGCCGAAACGAATTTGTGTCCTCAAAGCTTGGATTTTGGCATACGATCCATCTTGTATTTAAAAACTATTTTCTTGGTCATACCCATGTGATGACCGTGCATACTTTTATCATTCAGCCCATTCTGTTCCTTGCCTTTGCTTTCATCCTAAGAGCAAAGAAAGGGGAGCTCGAAAGACGTTTTTTGTTTTTATTCATTCTAAACTTTGTTTTATCCGTTTGGTACGCCTTTTGGTTTTATAAAGGCTGGCAGCCGCTCAAAGAACGATTTGCGTTGCTGAACACCTTTAATTTCGCTCGTTTCCATTTTTTGCGGCCTTTGGTCATTTATTTAGACTTTGCTTTAGCCTTGCAAATACTATGGCGCCGAAATAGAAGCTGGAAGCAGGTGGCTATGGCCGCCATCCTTTTGCAAACGCTGTTGTTAGGGGGATTCAATGAAGAAATTCGCTACCGTATCAGCGGCACACCGTCATTTAAAGAATTTTATGCAGAGCATTTATTTCATGAAATCAAAGAATACATCGGAAAACCGCCAAGCTCCTATCGTGTCGCCAGCATCGGCCTGCATCCGGCCATTGCGCAATATAACGGCTTTTATACATTGGATACGTACAATAATTTTTACCCATTGTCGTATAAACACTCTTTTCGCAAAATCATCGCGAAAGAGCTGGATAAGAGCCCAGAGCTGAAAGATTATTTCGATCACTGGGGCAATCGTGTCTACATTTTCTCAGCGGAGCTTGGAAAGCATTATGGCTTTCGCAAAACATCCCATAAGAAAATTTACCATTTAGAACTTCATACAGACGTATTTAAGAAAATGGGCGGACGCTATCTCTTTTCATCCGTTCCTATTATGAATGCCAAAGAAAATCATCTGCGTCTGCTTAAAGCATTTGAAGACTCCCAATCTGTTTGGAAAATCTATTTATACGAAGTGGAATAAAGGAGGAGAGACGGAATGGAAACGCCTGTTTTAACCATTGTGGTACCGTGCTATAACGAAGAAGAGGTATTTTTAGAAACAGCTAAACAGTTAACCGGTGTATTACAGCAGCTGCAAAAAGAGAAGCTGATTGCCTCTGAAAGCAAGCTATTGTTTGTCGACGATGGCAGCCGTGACCGGACATGGGAGCTTATCTTGGAGGAAAGCGAAAAAAATCCGCTGATCACCGGAATTAAGCTATCGCGCAATTTTGGACATCAACGCGCGCTGTTAGCTGGACTTCAAGCGGCCATGGAGTATTCGGACTGCGTTATTTCCATTGATGCTGATTTGCAAGACGATATCCAGGCCATTCGTGAATTTATTATAAAATATTGGGAAGGCTTTGATATTGTATACGGTGTGCGCCGTAGCCGCAGCACCGATACATGGTTCAAGCGGGCAACCGCACAAGGCTTTTACCGATTGATGCAAAAAATGGGCATCGCTCTGATCTATAATCATGCTGATTTCCGCTTAATGAGCCGGCGGGCGCTGCAAGAGCTCAGCCGTTATGACGAAGCCAATCTATTTCTGCGCGGTATCGTTCCGCTGCTGGGGTTCCGTTCGACTCAAGTGCTTTATGATCGAAAAGAACGCTTTGCTGGAGAATCGAAATATCCATTGAAAAAAATGCTGGCTTTCGCCTTGGATGGAGTGACTTCGTTTAGTGTCGTGCCGATTCGCTTCATTACATTTGTCGGCTTTCTTTCTTTTCTTCTTAGCAGCATCGCTGGTCTCTATGCTTTCATCGTCAAGCTGTTGGGATATGCCGAATCAGGATGGACATCCATTATGATCTCAATTTGGCTGATTGGAGGGCTTTTATTAATGAGCGTCGGTTTCATTGGAGAATACATTGGAAAAATCTATCAAGAAGTCAAAAGAAGACCGCGGTTTATCATTGAAGAAAATTTATATTCTCTGCGAATGAAAACAAACCAGAAAGAGCGGATCCATCTATGAATCATTCGTTCTTCCGCTTCTTGCTTGTCGGGTTGATTAATACCGCTGTCGGATTGTCTGTCATGTATGCGCTGCTTCATCTCGCTCATGTTTCCTATTGGGGGGCCACGTTGATCGGCAACACGATTGGCGCCATCGTCAGCTACTGCTTAAATCGTTTGTTTACATTTCGCAGTCATGCGCCCATCGGCAGCAGCGCTTTTCGTTTTGCACTTGTGATTATGGTATGCTACTTCTTTGCTTATCGGCTAGGCAAACAACTGGCTCACTGGACGATGGGCACGGTTTCCCTTCTGCCCGACCAGTATACCGATGATATGGCCATTTTATTCGGCACAGCGCTTTATACCATCTTCAATTACCTTGGACAAAAACGTCTCGTCTTCATCAAATGAAAAGGGAACGATTCGGCTTCGAACCGTTCCCTTTGTATTATTGGAATAACACTTTCATCGCTTCTTTTAACTGTTTGTCATTTTTATCATCACGGACCGCTTCCAGCACTTTCGTTTCAAGCAATTCAGCTGTTTGCTTGTCAATGCTTCCTGTAGCTGGAATTTTATTTTCTTGTTGGAATGACTTGACGGCCTCTACCGTTTCCTCGCTGAAATATCCATCCTCACGCCCCGGATCAAAACCGAGTCCTTTGAGCATTTGCTGGGCGTTTTTAATTTGCTCACTATTCATGTTGTATTGGAGGGCTTTATCAATATGAATCGGGCTGGCATGGAAGTATTCCGGCTGCTCCACAGTCACATCCGGCTTAACTCCTTTTTTATGAATCCAATTTCCATCAGGAGTCAACCATTTATAAAGCGTAAGTTTTAAGTTGCTGCCGTCGCCCATCGGGATGGCCTGCTGCACCGTGCCTTTTCCAAACGATGTTTCCCCCACCAGCTTATAACCGCCGGCTTCTTTCATGGCACCTGCTAAAATTTCCGACGCTGAGGCGCTACCTTTATCGATCAGCACAACAATCGGGTACGGCTTTTTCTCCGTCAAATTGGAGTAAAATTTTTGCTTGCGGCCATTGCGGTCCTCAATTTGAATATATGGTTTGCCCTTCGGAATAAACTGCTTTAAAATATCCTCTACGCTTTGCAAGTAGCCTCCCGGATTACCGCGCACATCGATGACCAATCCATCCATTTTTTCCGATTCTAATTTCTCTAATTTCTTTTTAAAATCTTGAGCTGTATTTTCTGAGAATGAAGTAATCTCTAAATATCCTACTTTTTTGCCATTATACGTCTTGAGCGAATCGTAGACCGTTTCAATTGGGATTTCATCGCGTACGACGTTGACTCGAATCATATCCTTCATCCCCGGGCGAAGAATGTCCAAATGAACCGTCGTTCCCTTTTTGCCGCGAATTTTTAAGACCGCTTCATATAAATCAAGTCCTTCCAGACTTTGCCCGTTCACCTTCACGATCTGATCGTTTGGCTTCAGCCCCGCTTTTTCGGCTGGAGAGTTTTTAAATGGAGCGACAATCGTCACTTTTCCGTCCACCATGCTTACTTCTGCGCCAATTCCTTCAAACGAGGAATCAAGGGACTCATTAAATTGCTCAGCCGTTTCTTCATCCATGTATACAGAATATGGATCTTTCAGTGTGCCGATCATCCCTTGAATCGCGCCTTCGATTAGTTTTTGGTCATCCACCTTTTGCACATAACGGCTTTTAATGAGCTCATAAGCTTGTTGGATTTTTTTGAGCTCTTCCTGCTCATTTTTCGCCGTTTCCTTTGTGGCTTGCTCCGATTGGACGGAAAGGCTGCTACTTTCATGACGATCCGTCAGCTGTATACCAGCATAGGTTCCCCCAGCTCCGACCAACATCGATAAAGCCATAAGCACTGCTGTCGTTTGCTTCTTCATCGTTTTCTCCTCCTCTATCCACACTACACCATGCAAGGAAAGGCACCACACAATCGTGCCGTGCGATGCCCTTTATCATCATTATATGAACAGCTTGTACAGCTTATGATCACATCTGCGCAATATTCAGTTTACACGTTTGCTGTTATTTTCTCAACTGATATGGCATTGGTTCCACTTGACGATATAAACGTGATGCGGCAACATTCCAAAGAGCAGGCGATTGGGGATTTCGCCGGATGGACGACCATCGAAAAAATGTCTGCTTTTGAATAGGCGATCATGTTTCATCTTCCATCTGTACTTAAAAAAGTGGAGAGAAGGCGGCCTTCATCAGAAAAGCCGCCTGATGATCCATAATTTTATGATCTGTCGTTTTTCAGTCACCCGCTGTCTAAACAACAAGCTTCCGCATAGATCCATAGATGGATGAGCGGTATCATCCGGATTTCTGTCGGCTTTCCAAGGATCATCTGCTCCATCAGAAATGGTGTCTATGCAGCGAAAGGAAAGTCGATCACTACACTCTCATTTCTCCGTGATCAATTTGCGAGGTTTCAATTTGGATGGTCGTATGGAGGATTTTAAATTTTTCTTCAATCAAATGAATCGCCGCCTGCAAAATCTTTTGGCTGTCCTGACAGTCTTCAATCAGCATATGGCAGCTTAAAGAGTCCAGCCCGGATGTAATCGTCCAAATATGGAGATCATGGACATTGACCACTCCCTCAATGCTTTCAAGCGCTTTTTTCACCTCGTGCTGGTCAATCGTAATTGGCGTGCCCTCCATCAGAATATGAACCGTATGCTTAATCACTTCCCATGCCCCTTTCAAGATGAGAAGCGCAACAAGCACAGAAATAATTGGATCAGCTATATACCAGCCAAAAGCCCACATGACCAATCCAGCCATGATCGCTCCTACAGATCCTAGCGCATCGCCCAACACGTGCAGGTAGGCGCTGCGCAAATTCACATTATGCTTCACATCCCCTTTCCGCATTAACGCCCAAGCACTTAATAAATTCGCTATCAAACCGATCAAAGCAATCAGCATCATAGAACCGCTGGAAACCGTCGGCGGATGATAAAAACGCCCAATGGCTTCCCAAATAATAAATCCAGCGATAATAAACAACGTAACGCCATTAAACAAAGCCGCTAAAATTTCAAACCGGTAAAAACCATACGTTTTATTGGGGGATGCAGGCCTGGCAGCAAACCAGATCGCAATAAGGCTAAGAAGCAGCGAACTGGCATCGCTCAGCATATGACCGG
This sequence comes from Anoxybacillus sp. UARK-01, assembly GCF_002075365.1. Taxonomy (NCBI): domain Bacteria; kingdom Bacillati; phylum Bacillota; class Bacilli; order Caryophanales; family Anoxybacillaceae; genus Anoxybacillus; species Anoxybacillus sp. UARK-01. The sequence continues at coordinate 23,901 of NZ_NASY01000028.1, forward strand.
AATCGGACAAAAGGGCGAGACTGTTCGTCCATAATCCTCCTAAAAACTCGAGAATCATAATGCCAGCCGTAATGGAAAGAGCCACAATCAGCCCTTTTTTATTTCCTTCCCTTCCTAAATCATGATGGTGGTGTCCGTGATGATGGCCATGATGATGACCATGATGGTGATGATCATGATGATGGTGATGCATTGTTACACGCCTCCTCATTAATGGTGCTCTGAATGGTCGATCGCCTGTTTTAATAGCGAAATAACGTGTTCGTCATCGCAAGAATAAAATAACGTTTTTCCTTCGCGCCGGTATTTCACGAGCCGCAAGTTTCGGAGCAGGCTCAGCTGATGAGAGACGGCTGATTGAGATAATTCCAGCACTTCAGCCATATGATTAACAGAACATTCCTCTTGAGACAATAAGTAAAGGAGCTTCATTCGTGTCGGGTCTGCCAGCGCTTTAAAGATTAACGACACATGTTCTACCGTTTCATCTGCTAAAAAAGCATGATCTTTTTTATCCAATTTGTTAGAGCCTCCTTTTTACAACACATGAACATATGATCATATGTATTATATTCTGTCTTTATGATTTCGTCTATCCTTTTTTCATTCTTTTTCGTTTTCTCTTTTCCTTATTCAGCATCCTAAAGAAAAATTAAGAAACACCAAACGGATAAAAAACCAAGCGTAGAAAGCAGCAGACAATCGATCATCTTTGTTTCCTTTAAAGCGGTTCCCAACATTTCCTTTGCAGCCACTGTCAACATGACCCCCACGGCCATGGTTGTCATCCCGGCGGACAGCCAAGAAATATCCGCGCCATAACGGCTTCCAAGCAGCGCTCCAATCCCAACCGGAATCGACACAGCGATCGCTCCAAGAACCACTCCCATCATCCCCATTCCCGCCATCAGCAACGGGGTAAAAACCGCCAATCCTTCGGGAATATTATGAAAAATCACGGCCAGCCCCAGCTGCTCGACCAACGGGGAACGGGCATTGACTCCTAAGGCGATCCCTGTGGGAAAATTATGTATAGCAATGCTAAAAAGAAGATATACTCCCGAATGAATCCATGCATCATGGTTTTTCCTATTCGTCACGACAACCACTCGATGCCACATGCTTTCTAAGTGATGATAAAGCCCATAACCTGCGGCTAATCCAATCACAGTAAGCAGCCAACCTCCTGCCGCCATGCTTTCCGGCAAAATTTCCACTACCGCAAGTCCAAAAATCATACCGCTGGACAATGAAAAAATAATAGGCGTTCCTTTATGCCAGCCGCAAAACAACCAAGCAACCGCTCCTCCTATGAGCATTCCAAGTGCGGAAGCGGAAAATCCGAACCATCCCAATGAATCCATCCCCGATCTCTCCTTATTCCTTACCGCGAATCCTTTCTTTTTTCTCTTTACTACCATATGCGGCTGGACAAGAAAAAATCCGCCCATGTGAAGAAGCTTATCTTTCTTTGAATAAAGGCTGAGTCTGCCGCTTTTTCCGCTATGTGTCGCTTCACATCATGCTTTATATTCCTGTATGCGCCTCTTCCTCTTCATGTGCCTATCCCATGATCCAAAAATAAACGGCAGCTTGATCACCAGCTGCCGTGTCTTTTTCACTTGATTCATGGTCATTCAACCACTGTCTCCCGCTCTGTTCGTGCAGAAGATTTCACAAGTTTCTTGATTTCAATTAATCGGATATTGTGGCCCTCCATTTGTAAAACCTTAAACTCATGACCATCGAATGCCAACGTCTCCCCTTGCTGAATATCAAATTTCTCTGTTAACATCCAGCCGCCAATCGTATCCACATCCGTGTCATCTATATGTGTTCCAAGCAAATCATTGACATCTTCAATCAACACTTTTCCTTCCACAATCATCGTATGTTCATTCACTTTGCGAATTCTCGGGACTTCATCGGCATCAAATTCATCTTGGATCTCCCCTACAATTTCCTCCAGTATATCTTCAACGGTAACAAGGCCCGCTGTCCCGCCATATTCATCAATGAGAATGGCCATATGAACCCGTTCACGCTGCATTTTAACGAGCAAATCATGAATCGGAATCGACTCAATTACCTGGATGATCGGACGAATATAGTCATCGATCTTCTTTTCCGCGGCTTGAGGATTGTGAATGCAATCCGTTAAAATTTCTTTAATGTTCACCATGCCGACAATATGGTCCTTGTCGCCGTCCATCACGGGATAGCGTGTATACTTTTCTTGCTTCATAATTTCAAAATGATCGATGATGGAATCGTTTATATCAAAAGCAACAATCTCTGTGCGGGGCACCATGATTTCTTTGGCAATGCGATTGTCGAACTCAAAAATATTATTGACATACTTATATTCAGACGGATTAATCTCGCCGCTCTTATAGCTTTCTGATAAAATCAGCCGCAATTCCTCTTCAGAATGAGCTACCTCATGCTCAGCCACAGGCTTTAAGCCAAATAACCCTGTAACCATCCGCGCGGATCCGTTTAGCGCCCAAATAAACGGGTACATCACTTTGTAGAAAAAAATTAACGGTTTGGAGCATAGCAGCGTAATCGTCTCGGCTTTTTGGATCGCCAGCGTTTTAGGCGCTAACTCACCAACCACAACGTGCAAAAATGTAATGGTGGAGAAAGCGATGACAAAAGAAAGGATAGAAGCTACCGATTCGTTTATATGCATCTCTTCAAACAAAGGATGAAGCAAATGCATGACGGTGGGTTCGCCCAGCCAACCGAGACCTAACGCGGTAATGGTGATGCCAAGCTGGCAGGCCGACAAGTATTCATCCAAATTGCTGATAACGCGCTTTGCGGCGATCGCGCTCCTGTTTCCTTCCGCTACAAGCTGGTCAATACGTGTGCTGCGCACTTTGACAATCGCAAACTCCGAGGCGACAAAGAATGCCGTTAAAGCAATTAAAACGGCAACCATCAATAAATTCACTATTTCCAATTAAACTCTCCAGCTGAAGGCAGCTAGAGAACCCACCTCCTGTCCATTGAATCCATAAGCTTATTCCTCGTTATTTCCTTGAAAGAAAATCATGACAAACTTCGTTAACTCTAAAACAGAGATCAAAGCAGCCGCTACATAAGTAAGCGCTGCAGCGTTTAATACTTTTTTCACGCCCCGCTCTTCCTGATGAACAATCATTCCTTGCGCAAGAAGCAATTGTTTGGCGCGGGAGCTTGCATTAAACTCTACCGGCAGCGTGATTAGCTGGAATGCTACAGCCGCGGAGAAGAGGATGATCCCAAATCCAATAAGCGATGTTTGATGAAGCAAAAATCCAAGCAATAAAAGAAAAGGAGCGATCCCGGACGAAAAATTCACAAGCGGAAACATGCGATGACGCCAAACTAACGCACCGTATGATTGCTGATGCTGAATAGCATGCCCGACTTCATGAGCGGCCACCGATAAAGCCGCAATCGAATGCCCATAATAAACAGGCTCAGATAATCGAACCGTTTTGGATAACGGATCGTAATGATCTGTCAACGCGCCAGCCACAGGCTCAACGGGAACATGATATAAGCCTTGAGAATCCAAAATTCTTCTTGCTACTTCAGCTCCTGTCAGTGAAGAGCCCGCAGGCACTTTCGCCCATTGGTTGAAGGTTCCTTTTACTTTAAATTGTGCCCAAAGTGACAATCCAAATGCTAAAAAGATAAAAATGTCCATCGGATGAAATAACATCATTTTCCCTCCTACTGCCATATGGTGTTTACATCTATTCAACCGGCCTGCCATACCGCCTTCATAGGAAGTTTTGCTGCATGATGCTCTCGCTTTGACAAAGCTGGAGCCTCAGGGATACAACCCTTTTTTGTTGGTTAAATAAAAGGGTTCTCCCCAAGCAATATCGCTAATGCGTGCAACAACCCATATCCTTGCTGTGCTAACGGTTTGGTCATCAGCTTCATCTGCTGTTTATTGAGATGCTGAAGCAACGGTTTTAATTCCAACACTTCTTCTTGAATATGCTTCATCTGCTCCTGAAGATGCTCAATCTTATCGGCAATTTCCTCTACAGAAAACGATAAATTCTTCATCGTCTGTACGCGTTCTTTGATTTCTTCCAGCGTTAAATTTTGTTTCTTTAACACATGGATTAGCCGCAAATATTCGAGACTCTCTTCAGGATAATAACGATAATTCGATTCAGAACGAAGGGGTTCAAGCAAGCCAAGCTGTGTATAATAATCGATCGTCCGTTTCGATACACCTGCTAATTCCGCAAGTTCGCCAATTTTAAACAACTTCCCAATACATTCACCCCTTTCATTGATTTTCATTCTTTTAATTCATATTGTACCTATAAAAACCATACAGTCAAACGTTATGCTGTATAGTTTTTTTATATAAGCCAACATAATTCGGCAACTTTTCTCTTCCAATCATCTACCTTCAACGTTCATGGCACCGAACAAACCGCTTTCTCGCTCTGCAAGCAGTTTTCCATCATCATGGGGAGTGCACAGGATTCTTCCAATCATGGATCTTTCAGTTGTATTTACACATATAAGTTCACTTTATGAATATATACGAATGGATGGCGGGGAAGGATTCATCTATTTTTATGCATCAGGAAAGCCGATTTCATCCATCATGCATGGCGGGGAGCTAATCTAGAAAGTGCTTCTTGGAGATCGAGAGGAATAGACCTTTTGGTCGTCAAATTCTTAAAGGCGATTTACTTGATCCGCAGGCTTTGTTAAAATTAAAAAGAAAGCCGCTTTCCACTGCCATTCAGAAAGCGGCTTTCCAAGAGTTCACATATTATCATTTGATTAATTTCGAATGAGGTAATCAAATGCGCCCAAAGCGGCGGTCGCGCCTGATCCCATCGAAATAATGATCTGCTTATATGCGCTATCTGTGCAGTCGCCTGCCGCAAATACGCCAGGGATGTTCGTAGCCCCTCGCTTATCGACGATAATTTCGCCGAAGCGGTTGCGCTCAACAGTTCCCTCTAACCAATCGGTATTTGGCACAAGACCAATCTGCACGAATACGCCTTGTAGTTCAAGGTGATGCTCTTCGCCTGTTTCGCGGTCAATGTAAGAAATGCCGTTTACTCGGTCTGTACCGGTAATTTCCTTTGTTTGGACGTTCTTAAGAACGGTGACATTAGGCAAACTGTAGAGGCGCTCTTGAAGAACGGCATCAGCTTTTAATTCCGGCATAAATTCAAAGACGGTGACATGCTTGACAATACCGGCAAGATCAATCGCTGCCTCTACGCCGGAATTGCCGCCTCCAATAACGGCCACATGCTTTCCTTCAAACAACGGACCGTCGCAATGAGGGCAGTAGGCCACTCCTTTGTTTTTGAACTCAGCCTCACCTGGCACCCCAAGATTGCGCCAGCGAGCGCCTGTTGCCAGAACCACTGTCTTGCTTTTTAAAACCGCGCCATTTTCAAGCTCGATTTCAATAAGATCTTTCTTTTCTAAGCGCTTCACTCGCTGCGAATCCATGATATCGATATCATACTGTTTGACATGCTCCTCAAGACTCGCTGCAAGCTTAGGGCCTTCTGTATATTTGACACTGATAAAATTCTCAATGCCCAACGTATCCAATATTTGTCCCCCAAAGCGTTCAGCTACAATACCCGTGCGAATGCCTTTTCGCGCTGCATAAATCGCTGCCGTTGCACCAGCTGGACCGCCACCGACAACAAGCACATCAAATGGTTCTTTTTCAGCGAAAGCGGAGGCATCCAAAGTGCTTCCTATCTTTGAAAGAATTTCTTCAAGCGACATCCGTCCGCTGCCAAAAAGCTCTCCATTTAAGAATACAGTCGGAACGGCCATAATCCCCTTGCTTTCTGCCTCATCCTTAAACGCTGCACCGTCAATCATCGTATGCGAAATGCCAGGATTCAGGATGCTCATTAAATTCAAGGCTTGTACAACGTCAGGGCAGTTATGGCATGTCAAGCTCACATAAGATTCAAAATGATAGGTGCCTTTTATGTTTTTAATTCGTTCAATTACTTTCTGATCGACTTTTGGAGGTCTTCCACTTGTCTGGAGTAGAGCCAACACCAATGAAGTAAACTCATGGCCCAATGGAACGCCGGCAAATGTGATCCCTGTGTCTTCGCCGATGCGATTCACACTAAAGCTTGGCGTTCTCTCTAGCTGTGTGTTCTCTACTTTGATTTTAGGAGACATGGTGGCCAATTCATCCACAAGAGCCAGCATATCGCGGGATACGCTATCGGATCCCGCGCTGACTTTAAGAAGTACGTCTCCTTCCATCAATTGCAGATATTGGGCCAGCTGTGCTTTTATTTCTGCATCCAATATCATGTTGATATCCCCTCTTAAATTTTACCTACAAGATCAAGGCTTGGTTTCAGTGTTTCTGATCCTTCTTGCCATTTAGCTGGACAAACTTCACCAGGATTATTGCGAACATATTGCGCAGCTTTAATTTTGTTAATCAATGTGCTTGCATCACGGCCGATACCGTCAGCATTAATCTCAACCGCTTGGATCACACCGTCTGGATCAATAATAAACGTACCGCGTTGAGCAAGACCTGCTTCTTCATCTAATACATCAAACATGCGAGATAGTTTTTGTGAAGGGTCGCCAATCATAATGTATTCGATTTTGTTAATGGTTTCAGATGTATCATGCCATGCTTTATGTGTGAAATGTGTATCTGTTGAAACAGAATATACTTCAACACCAAGCTCTTTTAAAGTTGCATAGTTATTTTGTAAGTCTTCAAGCTCTGTAGGGCATACGAATGTAAAGTCAGCTGGATAGAAGCAAACAACGCTCCATTTTCCTTTAAAGTTTTGCTCTGTCACATCGATAAACTCTCCATTATGGAACGCTTTTGCTTGGAATGATTGTACCTCTTTGCCGATTAAAGACATCTTCATCTACCTCCTAAAAATAGTGCTGGAATAATTCACAGATTGTTACACAAGCCACTTGTGCAAATTATAATAATTATAATTCGATATTTATTATCATATAGTAGTATCTATTTGTCAATAGATATGATTCAAATTTATTTTGATTTTATCCCTCAGACAATCGAAAGCGGCCATTCTCCTCCATGCTGCGCTCCGCCGCTAATCATCCTTTCTCATTTAGCGACCATTTGATCGATAATGAATGAGAATAAGCAACCGTTTCCTCTGAATGAGTCACGATCCACATTGACGAAAAGACGCGCTTTTCAAACATTTCTGCGTATGGCTACTGATTTTAATAGGTTTGTAAGGAGAAGCCAAGCGTGTTTTGATCCATTGATAACAATCGCTAGATCTTTTCCCACACAAGTATATGTGACACTCCTTGCTTGAGGAGCTGGCTCACTTAACGATCACCGTATATGCCCAATCAAAAGCATACACTTTTATTTTGCCCCGATCATGATAAGAACATACAAGCAAAGAACGTTCAGCGGAGAAGGATTCGATCATCAAAGTGTTTTTTCAAATCAAGCGGAAAGACAAAGCTGCTAAGCCAATGTGACATCATGCAGAGATGGAAGCATCGGAAGATCATCGGCACCTGATCAGAGATCTGCCGTTTCATGCTGTGCGGTCTACTGAAAAACGGAATCCGGTTATAGCAAGAGACAAAACCGCCCCTATAAAAAACCAAAATATCCCATATAAAAACCATGTCCGTCTTTATTTTACTCTTTTCCCTTTCTGAAGTAAACTCACCTGCCTAATCCTAAAGAATCATTCCATTATCAACCAGGCAAAACCCCATATTTCGCATCTTAAGTTCCCTCCCTATGACGTGGTGCTAGTATCTCCCTGGCAAATGAAGAAGTAGGAGACTTCTTGATAGGTATGTTAAAACAGTCTCAAATGATATTCAATGATCCTGTTTCATAAGTAAAAAAGGACTGATTCAATTGAACCATTCATACAGAAACCTTGCCATGCCATCCTTCCTTCATAAAAAATGCACAACTTGCTGAAAGGGCTATCCAGACAAGTTGTGCATGTTGATGCTGCTTTTTTTAATTTTAGATTTGTGTAGATACAAAAAGGTTTAAAAAAGTGTTTTTATTTGTAGTGACGAAAAAGTCTTAAAAACCATGTCCTACATTCAAATCAAACAATGTATATTTATACAGCAAAAGTATACTTCCCACATATAACCCACTCGTTGGTTTATTTAATGATGTCGATTTCCTCTTGGAAAATAATACTCGATAAATAACTATCCCCTTATAATAGACATTACACCCTTTTCTTGTTGCTGTCTACTTTTAACGTTTCCTTCATCACCTGTAGCTTTTAAGCTCCTTTATCATGCTGTCTTCCTATCGAAAAACAAACTCAATCCTTTACGCTCAATAGCCTCATACTGTTTAAGATGACTAATAAAGCAGCTCCCGTATCGCTTAAAACTGCAATCCATAAAGTAAGCCAACCTGGAAAAATTAGAATCAAAGCAGCAAACTTGATAATCAGCGAAAACCATATGTTTTGTTTGATAATTTTTAAAGCTTTTCGGCTTAGCTTAATGGTATAAGGCAGTTTTTCCAAGTTATCTGCCATAAGAACAATATCAGCTGTTTCCATCGCTGTATCTGTTCCTGCCCCTCCCATTGCTATGCCCAAATTTGCTGTCGCAAGAGCAGGAGCATCATTAATGCCGTCCCCGACCATTGCGACCCGTTTACCCTCGTCTTGTAACTGTTTAATGGCTTTTACCTTGTCTTCTGGCAATAGTTCGGCAAAATAACGATTGACACCCGTTTGAGAAGCCACTTTTTCGGCAGTTCCTTTGTTATCACCCGTGAGCATTACTGTTTGCTCTACACCCACATTTTTAAGTCCCTGCAACGCTTTTACCGTTATCTCACGGAGCGTGTCAGCAACAGCGATAATGCCGAGTATCTGCTCTTTTGTCCCAACAAGGACAAGCGTATTTCCTTCGTTTTGAAGGGCTTTAATTTGGGGCTCATACTCATCAATAGGAGTATTCAGTTCTTGGAACAGTTTCAAGTTTCCTGCAAAATATTCCATACCTTCAATCATGGTTTGAACACCCTTACCGACAATGCTCTTAAATAATTCCCCATTTCGAGAAGGAATTTCTTTTTCTTTTGCATAATTAACCACAGCCAATGCAATTGGGTGAGTGGAATATTCCTCTAAAGCATGGGCAATCGATAACAAATCTGTTTCAGTCGTATTGATCGGTATTACTCGTGATACCTTTGGCTTGCCTTCGGTTAAAGTGCCCGTCTTATCGAACGCAATCACATTAATAGATCCAGCTGTCTCTAAGAAAGCTCCTCCTTTAATCAGAACGCCGTTCTTGGCGGCATTTCCGATTGCTGAAACAATGGCTACAGGTGTAGAGATAACTAATGCACAAGGACAAGCGACAACTAATAGTTCTAAACCTCTATAAAACCAATCTCCCCAAGTTCCAAAGTCAAGTAGAGGAGGAAAAATCATTACCGCTAATGCTAGTGCAAAGACAATAGGCGTATAAATTTGTGCAAATTTATCAACAAAAGCTTGTGTTGGTGCTTTCTTTTCTTGTGCTTCTTCCACTAAATGAATGATTTTCGAAATGGTCGTATCTTCAACAAGCTTCGTAACTTTGATTTCTAAGGAGCCGTGTTCATTAATGGTTCCTGCATAAACCGTATCGCCAATTTGCTTATCAACTGGTATGGACTCACCGGTAATGGGGGCTTGGTTAACGCTTGATTCACCTTGAACAACTTCACCATCTAATGGAATTTTGTCACCTGGTTTAACAACAATGATATCTCCAATAGCTACTCTTTCTACAGATTTTCTAACTAAGTCCTGCCCTTGTTTCACCCACGCTTCGGGTGGCGTTAAATCAAGCAAACTGCGGATGGAATTTCTAGTCTTTTCAATGGATTTCGTTTGCAAAGTATTACCTAACATGAATAACCACACGACAGTAGCTCCTTCAATCCATTCACCGATTATAGCAGCTCCAATCACCGCAGCGGCCATCAATACGTTCATATCTAAGGAACGGCTTTTAATGGCATAATAAGCACTTTTAGCTGGCTTATATCCACCAATCAATATGGATAAAGCATATAGAACATTCACAACAAAAGGAGACATATCAGTTAGAGAACCAAGAAAACCAAATAATAAAAAGAACCCTGATAATAAAAGGAGATTGTTACTTGATTGTGTTGTTGGCATATCGGTTTTGGCTCGTCTATTTGAAACGAGAGAGGCTTTATAACCCGTTTTCTCAACTTCTTTAATGATCTCTTCAACAGAATTGTCGTGTTCAATTTGCATTTTTCCCGTAGAAAAATTAATACTAACACTTCTGACAGAAGGATGCTGTTTTAAATGATTTTCGATCGTTAACGCACAAGAACTACAATCCATTCCTTCAATAGTATAAGTTCGTACATTCCCTTTTTGCTCAATTGACTCCAATGTATACCCTATTTTTTTCATCTCCATCGGCAATTTTTCCAGCACCGACGGATTTTCAGCTATAACCTGCATTTTACCTGTGCTGTAATTGACATCGACGTTCTTAATGTTTTCCAATTGTCCAATACTTTTCTCAATAGTCAAAGCGCAAGCAGGACAGCCCATTCCATGAATTCGGAACTCCCATTTGCAATCTGAGGCTTTAGATAAATCAGACTTGTCACTTTTGAACTTAGACTCCATAGAACAACAATCGCCTTGGCAGGACGCTGTGGATTCTTTAGCAGAATTTATTTGAATAAAATTCAATTCTGTTTTCCGTGGTTCTTGAGATTCTTTGCAGTTATCACCATTACAACAAATATTTTTTTGCCCCTTGTCAGGCATTATCATCACCTTCTTAATATAAATGGCTATCACATTGGGCAACTTCTGTTTGCACTTGATTTAAAACTTCGTCAAACAACTCCAGCATTTCTTTAATCTCTTCGTTCCGCAAAGAATAATAAACAAATTTTCCTTCTTGTCTCCCTACAATAATTCCGCAGCCTTTTAAACAAGCTAAGTGTTGTGAAATATTCGATTGATTGCCTTGAAGCTCTTCCACAATTTGAGATACTGTTTTTTCTCCATTTTTAATGCATTCCAGTATTTGGAGTCTAGTTTTATCCGAAAAACCACGAATAAATTTAGCTTTTACGTCCAAATAATTTTGTTCCATTTATTTCATCTCCAATTTATATTAGTATTCAATAATATGATTATTTGCATTTATATTAGCATGTTCTAATACGTTGGTCAAACAGGAAAAATAAAAGACTCTCCTTCCATTTTCGGAAAATAGAGGTTTGTTTATGATAAAAGCATTGAAATATTAACTGGTTTGACACAACCGTTCTTTGTACTTTTCATCCATAAATTCCTTTATAGGCTTGCTTTCTTATTTCAATTTGATGAATTCAACTGCGATTTTGTAAGCAAACTCTCTCGCAAGCCCCTGTTCATCCTAGACAACAGAACTATTTTCATTGATTTTTTTGACAAAGCAATCTCATATTCATTTTATATTCTGTACGCTCGCCTCCACCACAATAACATGAATCTATTGTAACAGCATAGATTTGTCAGCAGTTTGATATACCAAGTGGAACTCCTCCACTTTTGCTCTTTTAAAAATGTCGGCAAAGCATCAGCAGAAACCATTTTTTCCAAATCTCCATAGACTCCACTTGATATGATTGCTCTTTATTGGAACCGCAAATAGAAAGGACCAAAATGAGAATAAGCAAAACAATAATGCCCTCATTTTTCCTTCTTGTCATCTCTTATAGCATTAGATATGACAAATTATCATGGGAGATAAAGATATTTTATACAAATCATCAATTGTTCAAAATATTGTTGGTTATAAACTTACAATTCACATATTAGTCAGTTATAATATGACTTGATAAGTTAAAGAGAGGATGGAATAAAATGTTAAAAAAGTTTATTTTATTTGCTTGTTTATTGGTGTTGTTGCCAGCAACAGTATTAGCTCATACAGGGCTTGAAAGTTCAACGCCAAACGATAAAGAAACTATAACAAAACCTTTAACAGAAATTGTTTTAAGATTTAATACGCCAATTGAAAATCTTAGTACATTTACCCTTTTGGATAAGACAGGCCAAAAAGTAAAGGTTGATCATATGGCGGTTACAGACAAAGAATTAAAAGGAACTTTTAAGGATCCTTTGCCGAATGGAGATTATGCCGTTAACTGGAAGATTGTTGGAGAAGATGGTCATATCATTGAACGCAGCTTCACATTTACAGTAAATATGCCTGAAGAAAAGAAATCTATATCAACTGAAACACCCGAGAAAAAACCAGCACCAAAAGATAATCAACCAGAAATGAAATCAAACCAGCCTGAATCTGCTAACAACGATAAAAATAATTTTATGATGTACTTGTTCATAGGGGCTTCGCTTGTTGTTCTGATGATTCTGATTACATTGTTACTGAGGAGAGGAAAATGATTTATTTATCTGAGCTTTTACTATATATTTGCTTTTGTATTGTAGTTGGAAGTCAACTACTAACGTTTATCCCGAATGATAAACGTCCAACAATTACTGTTCCTGCTTGGTTAATCAATCTTTGTATTATTGGAATAGCTTTACTATCCTTTTCTCCCTTATTAAAGGTTACACTTATCTTTTCAAAAGATTATAATGTGGGCTTTTGGACCATTTTTAAAGGCATATTAATGGACTTCAATATTGGGCATGCTTGGTTAATTACTGTGCTTTTGTGTCTCATTTTATTACTTGTGCACGTTTTAAAGAAAATAACAAATGACCCCATCCTTGAATACATAGGGACAGTTTTGATTTTTGCCCTAATATTGGCTTTTGGCTGGGCAAGCCATTGTACATCCAGCTATGAATTAAAAGGATTCATCCCTCATGCAACCCACTTTTTATCTGTAACCGTTTGGATTGGAATATTGCTTGTTGTTGGATGGTTTTCAAAAAACAGCGACAATTGGCTGAAATTCTTAAAATGGTTTAGTCCAGTTGCTCTGATATGTGTAATTACATCTATCATCGCTGGCTATTTCTTAATGAATTTGTTAGTACCTAGTTATGTAAACTCATGGATCGTTTCGTATGGACAAACTTTGCTTATTAAACATTTGCTTATTATTCCATTACTGACTTTTGCATTAATTAATGGTGTATTTGTAAAAAGAAGATTAAAAACCACTCCAAGCTTTAATCCGATTCCATGGATCAGAGCAGAAAGTGTTATGGCTTTGTTTGTTTTTACATCTATGGCAGTGATGGGACAACAAAGTACTCCTGAAAATATTGCAGCCATTATAAAGTTTGAAAAACCGTCCTGGTTGTTTGAGGCTTTTTATGATGGACAAATTAAACAAAATATATCCATTCATTTTGAAATCAGCGCTGTGAGCATCGCGTTAGCGATCATTTCTATATTGTTCTTAATAGGATTGATAGTTTTGTTCAGAAAAAAAGGCAATGTTGTTTTGTCTGTTGTTTGTGGAGCCCTATTTGTAATATGTGCGTATATATCATTAATGATTGGGGTTGTCTAGCTGTAAAAAGGGATTCTTTGTTAATAATGAAGAATCCCTTTTTACAGCTTATACTCCTGTTTCAGCAATTTTTTAATATGTATACCGATTTCATCGAGGGCACATTGGAAACAGCCCATCTTTCTTCCGGACAGGTTCCCTCTTTTTGATATACTGATAAATTCATTCAAATGTCCAATCATACAGAAACCTTGCCATGTCATCCTCCCTTCATAAAAAATGCACAACTTGCTGAAAGGGCTATCCAGACAAGTTGTGCATGCTGATGCTGCTTTTTTAAATTTTAGATTTAGAAATTAATATAATTTAACGGGTTCACAGCATTGGATTTCGCTGCATTCCACGGACCGCGGTGCAATTCGAAATGAAGATGCGCTCCTTCTGACCAGCCTGTGTTCCCCATATACCCGATGATTTGGCCCTTTTTGACCGTTTGTCCTTCATGAGCCAAACGGGATTCTAAGTGAGCGTATACGGTCGTATACACTTGTCCATTAATGACATGTGTAATAAATATAACGTTTCCGTAGCTTTGTGAATAATAGGAACGAAATACATATCCGTCTGCTGCTGCCACAACAGGCACTTCAGCCGCGCGCTTGCCAATATCGATACCAGCATGGAACTCGCTGCCGCGCATTCCAAAGCCGGACGTAACTGGGCCATTGGCCGGTCTCATAAACGCTCCGCTTGTCACAGCTGGCACCCCTGCGCTTCCTCCGCCCGAAACATAGGACGGACCTGAAGAACTAGATGTTTTTGACGCCGTTGATTTTGCTTTTGCGGCTTGTTGCTGCTGTTGGATCAACAACTGCTGAAGCTGTGCTTTCATCGCTGCTTCTTGCTTTTTCAGCACCTCTTGTTCTTCCGCTAGCGCCAATTTTTTCTCATGAACATCTTGCTCTTGCTTCTCAAGCTGTGCCATCAATTGGTCTTTCTCCTTAATTTGTTGGCTCAGCTGTTGTTTGAGCTGCTGAAGTTTCTGCAAATCACTTTGCAGCGACGCAAGCTTAGTCGTCAACTCATTTTCTTTGTCTTCCTTCAGCTTTTTATCCGCTTCCTGCTCTGCGATAATTTGTTTGTCCGCTTCAAAGATGGTTGTTACCGCGCTAATGCGATCGATAAAATCGCCAAAGCTTTGCGCCCCTAGCAGCACATCAAGATAGCTGACCAATCCGCCGCTTTGCTGTAAAGAACGGACGCGTTCCTTTAACAGCTCATTCCGCTTTTCGATACGCTCCTTCACCTCTGTAATTTCCCGCTGCAAAACTTGAATATCTTGTTTCGTATCTTCAATCGTGGCAGATAGATCGCGAATTTTTCCGCTTGTTTCTGATACGGCCATATCAAGCTTTTTGATTTCTGCCGCCAGTTTCTCCTGCTGGGATTGTAAGCGAGTAATATCCTGATCGGCTTGGCTCATCTGGTTTTGAATCGACGATTGCTTGGATTGAATGTTGTTCAGCGCATTTCGCTTTTGTTGAATCTCCTGATTGGTTACCGCACCGACTAAGTACGGAGAAAAACTAGATGCGCCAATGACGGCCGCTGCTGCTAATGAAAGCACCTTTTGCTTCACGATTTCGTTCCCCTTTCTCCTCTATGATCTACTAAGCTTTTAAAAATCTGCGCACAGACATCATGCTTCCCCACACGCCAATACATCCGCCCAGCACGAGCAAAACGATACTAATCTTCCACATAAATGGATGGAACGGAAGGAGCTGCAAAAACGGAACTGTTAATTTCGGATTGGCAAACTCATAAATGTTATAGTAAACAAGCGAAATCAACACGATCGGGATAATCGCTCCCATTACACCGAGCCATAGCCCTTCAAGGAAAAATGGCCAGCGAATAAATCCGTTCGTGGCTCCTACTAATCTCATAATCTCAATTTCACGGCGTCGCGCAAAAATGGTAATTTTAATCGTATTGGAGATTAAAAACATCGCCGTAAAGAGCAAACCGATAATTAAGCCTAGGCCAATATTTCTTGCAATGCCAAGAGTTTTAAACAATTTTTCCACTTGACCTTGCCCGTACTTCACTTTATGTACAGACTTAAACGTTTCAATTTTCTTTGCTGCTTTCACCGTATCTTCCGGTTGTTTCGCCTTCACGACATAAACATCGCTCAGCGGGTTATCTTGTTCAAACAAACGGAACGACGAGCCCTCCTCACCAAAGCTCTTAATGAGATTTTTCAACTCCTGCTCTTTGGAGGAATACTCTACCTCTTTTACCTCTGGGACCGCCTCAATTTGCGCTTTTAACGCCTGCTTCTCTTGCTCTGTCGCCGTCAAATCGATATAGACGCGAATCTCGACATCATTTTCAATTTTGCTGGCAAAATGGTTCATGTTAAACATGATGACAAGAAACACGCCAACAAGCAAAAGCGTAACCGTGACGGCACTAATGGAGGCAAACGTCATCCAGCCGTTGCGCCCGATGCTTTTAAAGCTTTCCCGCATGTGACGCCGAAGGGTACTAAACCTCATAGCCATACTCTCCCCTCGCCTCATCGCGGACAATTTTTCCACTTTCAATCGCAATGACACGCTTTTTAATCGTGTTGACAATTTCACGGTTATGCGTAGCCATCACAATCGTCGTGCCACGATCATTAATCGTCTCGAAAACCTCCATAATTCCCCAAGAATTGTCAGGGTCCAAATTTCCTGTCGGCTCGTCCGCAATCACAATCTTTGGCGAATTGACAATCGAACGCGCAATGGACACGCGCTGCTGCTCGCCGCCAGAAAGCTCATCGGGATAAAACCGAGCTTTATGCTTTAAGCCGACCAAATCCAACACTTCCATTACTTTCTTTTTAATCAGTCTCGGCGATTCTTCAATTACTTCCAAAGCAAACGCTACATTCTCATATACCGTTAGCTTAGGGAGCAATTTAAAGTCTTGGAATACCACACCAATATTCCGCCGCAAAATCGGCACTTTGTTGTCCTTCAAATGGGCAAGATTGACACCGTTAATCATAATCGAACCGCTTGTCGGCTTTTCTTCGCGGTACATCATTTTAATAAATGTCGACTTTCCAGCACCGCTCGGACCAACGACATAAACAAACTCCCCCTGCTTAATGCGTACATTAATTCCATTTAGCGCAATGACGCCGTTTGGATAGGTCTTATATACATCTTTCATTTCAATCATTTCCATCACCTTATTTTTATAAAGTCCTCGCCTATGATGCCACTATTCGAGCGGTCTCGCGCTATTTATACAAAATTCCACAAAACCTATTATAACACGACCCTCTTCTTTTTTTGTTTACATTTATGTTTCAAAACCGTGACGTTTAAAACAAAAAGCAATCCGGCAGGCCTGCCGGATTGCTTTTCTTTTTATTTTTTTGATGCGAGCCATTCGGCCACTTTGTCGGCATCGTCTCCTTGAATAATGCCACCAGGCATGCCGCCTCGACCTTTTTCGATAATTTGCTTAATTTCATCTTGAGAATATTTGCTGCCCACTTTTTGTAAATTAGGCCCCACTGCTCCTTCTAAGTTAGCGCCATGACAGCTTGCACAGTTTTGTTTAAAAATCTCCTCTGCGGCTGACGCGGTGGATCCTTGGTTCTGTGTATCTTTGTTATCTGTTGCTTCGTTTCCCCCGCCACAAGCAGCTAACATGAACGACATGCCCAGCAATAAGACGGTTAATTTCTTTTTCATTGACGAACTCCCCCTCTAACAAATTGCAGACAGCCTTATTATAACCGATTTTCCAGCCGCTTACGCACGTTTGAATCCTTCGCCAAGCACCTCGGTCGCGTCCATAATGACGACAAACGCCGATGGATCAATGGCTTTCACTAATTGTTTCAATTTCGTGAATTCTGTTTGTTCAACAACGCACATAAGAATAGGGCGCTCATGCTCTGTATATCCGCCGTACCCGGACATTTTCGTCACTCCGCGGTTAATTTTATGTAGAATAGCCGCCCGCACTTCCTCTTCTTTATTCGTGATAATCATCGCCATTTTTGAATAGCCAAAGCCGATTTGGACGATATCAATCGTTTTGCTTGTAACAAATAAACCAATCATTGCATATAACGCGCGTTCAATATCAAAGACAATGGCGGCTGTCAACACAATCAAGCCGTCGATCAGAATGACGCATGTACCGAGGGAAAGACCTGTAAATTTATGAATAATTTGCGCGGCTAAATCGGTGCCACCTGTCGACGCTTTGCCACGAAACACCAGTCCCAAACCGACACCGACCCCAATGCCCCCGAATAAAGAGCCAAGCAACGGATCGTGAGTAGCCGGTTCGACATCTTTCGTCAAATAGACAACAAACGGCAAAAAGACCGTTCCCACGAGCGTTTTCACGCCAAATTGCCGTCCTAAAAACACAACCCCGGCAATAAATAGCGGGATATTAAACGCCCATTGCACATAAGCAGGCTGCCAGCCAAACGTCGCATGCAAAATGGTGCTAATGCCGCTGACACCTCCAGAAGCCACGCGATTTGGCAGCAAAAACAGATTAAACGCGATCGCAACGATCGCTGAACCGATAAGAATGTATACATATTCACCGATCATGGCAACAGCAGGATGCAATGGTTGACCGATTCGTTTTGCTTGTTTCATCATCTTCAAAACCCCCCATGAGAGTATAGCACGCCTATTTTCGTTCGTAAATGACAGCCCAATAACGCAATAAAGGATTAAAGAATATCTTCGCATCGCTTCCTTATAGTTTGCGCAATAAAAGCCAATCTATCGAAAATACGGCTTGAAGATGAAGCAATCGGCCACAGAAAGAAAGGTTCGCGATTTCTCCAACTGAAGAGCCGTCAGTCGCCGTTGTCAACCGTAAGCAACCGCGATCTGGTCCGCTATCCAAATCCAAGCGCAAAAAGGCTTGAAGAAGGATGGTCTCTCCTCTTCAAGCCTCGTTTTTATTTCAGCTTGGCACGCAAGTATGCGTCAATAAACGCATCAATTTCGCCGTCCATCACCGCTTGTACGTTTCCTACCTCTGTATTCGTACGGTGGTCTTTCACAAGCGAATAAGGATGGAACACATAAGAACGAATTTGACTGCCCCAGCCGATTTCTTTTTGCTCGCCGCGAATCTCCGCCAGCTCCGCCTGCTGCTCCTCTAATTTCTTTTGATATAGCTTCGCCTTGAGCATATTCATCGCTTTTTCGCGGTTTTTAATTTGCGAACGCTCGGATTGGCACGTCACTACAAGCCCTGTCGGAATGTGGGTGATGCGCACAGCCGAGTCGGTCGTATTGACATGCTGGCCGCCGGCGCCGCTTGAACGGTACGTGTCGACCTTAATGTCTTCCGAACGAATCTCAATTTCAATATCGTCGTTAAACTCCGGCATCACCTCGCAGGACACAAACGATGTGTGGCGGCGGCCCGAAGCGTCAAATGGGGAAATGCGCACTAAACGGTGCACGCCTTTTTCCGCCTTTAAATAGCCGTAAGCGTTATGTCCTTTAATTAACAGAGTGACGCTTTTAATTCCAGCTTCCTCGCCAGGTAAATAATCCAGCGTTTCTACTTTAAAACCTTTTTTCTCTGCCCATCTTGTATACATGCGAAGCAGCATAGAGCCCCAGTCTTGCGACTCCGTTCCGCCCGCGCCCGGATGAAGCTCCAAAATGGCATTGTTTTTATCATACGGCTCATTCAGCAACAGCTGCAGCTCAAATTCGCTAAAATCCTTTGTCAGCTTTTTCGCTTCGGCAACAAGCTCCTGCTGCAAATCTTCATCCGGCTCTTCTTTGACAAGCTCATAGGTCAGCTCTAAATTTTCAAACCGCTCTTCTAGTTGATGAAAGGCGCCGACGAGATCCTTCAGTGCATTCGCCTCGCTAATCACCGTCTGCGCTTCCTTTTGATCATCCCAGAAATTGGGCGCAGCCATTTGCTCCTCCAGTTCGCGAATGCGCGCCTCCTTCACATCAAGGTCAAAGAGACCCCCTAATATCCGCTAATCGCTTAGCCATTTTCTCCAAGTCTTGCTTTACTTCCACTAAATCAATCATCACTGTTCACCTCATTACTAGTTTACTCGCTATATTTCCTATCTGTTACAGGGCAAAATCAAAGCGAGAGGCTGCCCCCTCACTTTGATTTACGCGTTTTTCCCGCAGCAGTTTTTATATTTCTTGCCGCTTCCGCAAATGCACGGATCATTGCGGCCAATGTTCACCGCTTTGCGAACCGGCTTGCGCTTCACTTCCCCTTCATCTTCTTTTGGATGAACGGCTTCTCCCTTCGCCACTTCTTGGCGCTCAAGGTTGCTGTGGATTTCCGCTTTCATGATATATTTTGCCACTTCTTCTTCAATGGAAGCAATCATGGCGTCAAACATCGCATAGCCTTCCATTTGATATTCGCGAAGCGGATCGATTTGTCCATATGCCCGCAGATGAATGCCTTGTCGCAATTGCTCCATCGCATCAATATGATCCATCCACTTCATATCGACCGCGCGAAGCACGATCACGCGCTCAAATTCGCGCATTTGCTCCGGATCGATTTGCTGTTCTTTTTCATCATAGCGCGCTTTGACCTTTTGCCAAATCACTTCGATCATTTCTTCCGGTTCTTTGCCGCGCAAATCGCTGACGGCCACATCTCCCTCTGGAAGCAGGTTGGCATGGACGTAATCCAGAATGCCTTTCAAATCCCAATCTTCCGGAAGCTCTTCACTTGGCGCATGCGTCGTCACCACTCGTTCAATGACCGATTGGATCATCTTTTCAACAATGCTGCGCAGATTTTCGGAATCCAGCACCTCAAAGCGCTGGCGGTAAATAATTTCCCGCTGCTCGCGC
Organism: Anoxybacillus sp. UARK-01; assembly: GCF_002075365.1. Lineage (NCBI taxonomy): Bacteria > Bacillati > Bacillota > Bacilli > Caryophanales > Anoxybacillaceae > Anoxybacillus > Anoxybacillus sp. UARK-01. The sequence goes on from NZ_NASY01000028.1 coordinate 44,313, forward strand.
AATACATCATCATATTGCAACAGCTGCTTCCGCGCGTCAAAGTTATTGCCCTCCACGCGTTTCTGCGCCGACTCAACCGCTCTTGTCACCATTTTGCTTTGAATCGGCTGGGAATCGTCCATGCCGAAGCGATCCATCATCGCCATTAAATTTTCCGAGCCGAAGCGGCGCATCAACTCGTCTTCCAATGACAAGTAAAATTGCGATACTCCAGGATCTCCTTGACGTCCTGAACGTCCGCGCAGCTGGTTATCAATCCGGCGGCTTTCGTGCCGTTCCGTACCGATGACCGCCAATCCGCCAAGATCGGTCACCCCTTCGCCAAGCTTAATGTCCGTTCCGCGCCCTGCCATGTTCGTGGCGATCGTCACCGCGCCTTTTTGTCCAGCTTGCGCAATAATCTCCGCCTCTTTTGCATGGTTTTTCGCGTTCAGCACATTATGCGGAATGCCTCGTTTCTTCAGCATGCTTGAAATCAGCTCAGAGGTCTCGATCGCAACCGTACCGACAAGCACCGGCTGCCCCTTCGCATGGCGCTCGGCAATATCCTCGACGACCGCGCGGAATTTGCCTTCCATCGTTTTATAAATTAAATCCGGGCGATCTTCGCGAATGACCGGTTTATTGGTTGGAATGACAACCACCTGCATATTGTAAATGTTGCGGAATTCTTCTTCCTCTGTCTTCGCTGTTCCTGTCATTCCCGCTAATTTTTCATACATGCGGAAATAGTTTTGGAACGTAATCGTCGCCAACGTCATCGATTCGTTTTGAATCTCCAGACCTTCCTTCGCTTCGATCGCTTGATGCAAGCCATCGCTATAACGCCGGCCTCTCATTAAACGACCTGTGAACGGATCAACGATGACGACCTTTCCTTCTTCCACGACATAATCGACATCGCGCTGCATCGTCACATGCGCTTTTAACGCCTGATTAATGTGATGGTTCAGCGTCACATGCTTTAAGTCAAATAAGTTATCGATGCCAAACGCGCGCTCCGCTTTCGTAATCCCTTCTTCTGTCAGCTGCACGCTTTTTGTTTTTTCATCATACGTGTAGTCCGTATCCCGCTTGAGCGTACGAACAAACGCGTTCGCCTGAATATACAGCTTCGTCGACTTTTGCGCGGTACCAGAGATAATAAGCGGCGTTCGCGCCTCATCGATTAAAATCGAGTCGACCTCGTCAATCACAGCAAAATGAAGCGGACGCTGCACCATATGCTCCTTGTAGAGCACCATGTTATCGCGCAAATAATCAAAGCCGAATTCATTGTTCGTTCCATACGTAATATCCGCTTGGTACGCGGCCTGCTTCTCCTCGCGTGACAAGCCTGTCAAATTCAAACCAACTGTTAAGCCTAAAAACTCATACAGGCGACCCATTTCCGTCGCGTCACGGCTGGCCAAATATTCGTTGACCGTCACGACATGAACGCCTTTTCCTGTCAACGCGTTCAAATAGACCGGCATCGTGGCCGTCAGCGTTTTCCCTTCCCCTGTTTTCATCTCGGCGATATTGCCTTCATGAAGCACAACACCGCCCATAATTTGCACTTTATATGGATAAAGCCCAAGGACGCGCTTCGCTCCCTCGCGCACAACCGCAAAAGCTTCGACCAACAAATCATCAAGCGACTCTCCTTGCTGGTAGCGCGCTTTAAACTGCTCCGTTTTTTGGCGCAGCTCTTCATCAGAAAGCTTGGCCATATCGGCACTGAGCGCATCCACCTGCTCTGCAATTTTTTCCAAGCGTTGAATCTGGCGTTTATTTGAATCAAACACCTTTTTTAATACTCCTAGCATATATAACGCCCCTTATTCAGATAGAATCACTAATTTACATGATATCATTTACAGGAATAGGTGACAACTCAAACGCGGGGATCGATGGAGAAGAGAGGAGGGAAAAAAGAAAAGCCAGCCTTCTAACTGGAACCGCTCGTTACGTTTGCGATTGGATTTGTTCAATCGCTCCTTCGACATGCAACAGCCGTTTGTTGAGCGCATAGATTTCAAACCCTTTTTCCTCGATTTTCTTATGGATGTTTTTCAACAGCGCATACACATCGTCAGCGACTTGAGGTTCTTGGGGGAACACCGCTTCTTTTACCTTGCCTATCTTCCCTTCGACCTGCTCGATCCGTTGTTTCACCTCAACCATGTCGCTTTCAAGGTGACCGAGGCGCTCTTTCACTTCTGCCATCTCACTCTCCAGATGGTCTAAACGAGCTTCCAGATTGGCGAAGCGTTCATCGATTTGGGAGAAGCGTTCGTCGATTTGGACAAACCGCTCATCCATTTGCGCAAAACGCTTGTCCACTTGATCCAATCGCTGGCGAACTTCTTCTTGAAATTGTTCCGCATTCGTTTCCATCTTATCCAATTTAAGCAAAATTTGCTTTAACATCTCTTCCATCTTTTACTCACCTCCTTCCTCCTAATACATTATAACATCCCCCGCCTTCAAAAGGCAGGGGATGAAGATTAATTCGCTTCAATTAAACCATATCTTCCGTCTTTGCGGCGGTAGACAATGTTGGTGCGGTTCGTCTCCGCGTTGGTAAAGACGAAAAAGCTATGGCCGAGCATATTCATTTGCAAAATCGCTTCCTCGCTGTCCATCGGCTTCAAGCTAAACCGTTTGGTGCGCACGAGCTCAAAATCCCATTCCTCTTCCTCTGCTGGTTCAGTTGCCACCGGAACATCGTTGCCGGCAAATACATGCTTCGCTTCTTTTTCGCGCCATTTTCGGTTCACTTTCGTCTTGTGCTTCCGAATCTGCCGCTCCAATTTGTCTGTCACCAAATCAAGCGCCGCATACATATCCTCATGCCGCTCCTCTGCGCGCAGCACCAGTTGCGGCATCGGGATCGTCACCTCTACTTTCGCTTGTTTATCGTTATATACTTTTAAGTTCACATTGACTATCACTTCTTCCGTTGCGTCAAAATAGCGTTCCAATTTGCCGAGCTTTTTCTCAGCGTAGTCTTTTAAGGCTTGCGTAACTTCCAGATTCTCACCGCGAATGTTGTACTTCATATGTGCAAAAGCCTCCTTTAATAAAGGGTTATGTGTATAGTTCTACAATCCCCTACAAAATCCTTCTTCAAACGTCGAATATTTTTTGAAAATTTTGTGAAAAATCAAATGGATATTATGGTAATATTTACTCTTATTCTCGCCCCTTTATGCCCGCCTTGTTTGAAATCAAGCGAACTCTGATTCCATGCAAATAAAAAACCGCCCTCCACTCAGCTAGAGAACGGTTTGGTACAGATGGATTCATCTTTTCTGCGGCCTGCTTGCCAAAAGGCATGCTGACATTACAGAACGGTGCTTCCGCACTGATCGCTTTCGCCACTGCTCCTTCGATGGTTTTACGTAGCAGAAGCAGCGATTATTGCTCCACATATGGGCGCAAATGCGTCAGCATGCTGGCTTTCCACGCTTCAAACGCAGGAGCTAAGCGCGTCTCGACAAGCTGCTGCTTCCCATTGGCATCCTGCAGCTTTCCATCCAGCTTCCATGCCTCGTCCGCAACAGCGGAAAACCGGCGGATCTCCGCCATGATGGCGGCATTCTCCGCAAAAAAGCGGGAGAGCAGCCGCTCGTTGACATCATGAATGCGGCCAAGCGCGGTAAAAAGATCGGCTAGCACCGCGTCGCCTTGTGTGCGTTCGTAATGGTGAAAGCTCTCCACCACATAAGCAAATCCTTCTTCCATCGTATCAAGCAATGCTGCATATTGCCGGACAACGGCCAATTGTTCAGGAGTTAAATGCATCATCTAGAAAGACCTACCTTTTTTTATCGTAAAACATCCCATCAACCGAAAGGGATTGATAAGGATTCAAATAATTTTGATTCGCCATCTTCTTTTGCTTCATCGCCTTTAAATCTTGGTAAATTTGTTGCTTCAGCCCATGAAGCCTTTGGTCGATTGTTTCATTGAGCATCACGATTTCCATGCCCAACTCCTGTTCCTCATCGCTATATGGCGGTTGTAGCTGCTCGATCAGTTCATCCCTTCTCCCAAGCAAATGTCGAATCATATCAATCGTTTCATCGCGCGCTTCCTTTGGAATGGGCTCATCTAATAGATCATATAGCTGTTTTGTAACCTGAAACAATTCCACAACAATGCTCACTACACGTGCCCACCCTGCGCATATTGGCGCTGGCGATTCAATTGAATCACTTGCTTCCACGTATCGCGGAATTCCGTCACATAGCCTTCCACTTCATCAAGAATGGCGCGATCATTTTTAATATTCGCTTCCACTAGGCGGCGGTAAAGGTAGTCATACATCGTCATCATCGATTTCGCGACGTCGTAGTCCATATTGAGCGTCACCATCAGCTCTTGAATGATCTTTTGCGCTTTTAATAAATTGGTATGGCGCTCTGCCGTATGGCCTTCTTCCATCGCGCGGCGCGCAAGCTGAATGAACTTCAAGCAGCCGTTGTATAACATCAACGTGAGCTCGCCAGGCGATGCTGTTTGTACGGCATTCGTTTGGTACGATTGATATGGGTTATTCGTTGCCATGTAAAAACACTCCCCTAAAAATTATTGCGATCCCCCAAAAGCATTCATTAAATACAAGCTTTGCTGATTGGCCCGATTGATCGCTTCCTCCATCGCCGTAAATTGGCGATAATAGCGGTCTTCGATTTGCTGCAGCCGATCATTAAACGCAGCAATTTGTTTATTCAGATCATCTAAGTTGCGGCCAATTGAAAATTGATCGTTTGTCCACAATGTTTTTCCTGCTTTTTGCTCAATTTTGCCGATCGTATCTTGGATCGTATCGCGCAATCGGCGGGCAATCCCCTTTGTATCAAAGGTGGAACCGTTGGCATTAAACAATTGATAAATGGAATTCGGATCCTTTTCAATTGCGGCGCGAAGCTTCGTTTCATCAAGAACCAGCTTTCCGTTTTCCAAATAGTTGCTTGATGTCGTAATCCCGATCTCCGAAAGTGTATCATAATCAGGGTTGATCGCCGGATCATTGACTTTGCTATAGACACCGATCCGCATTTGATTTAAGCCGCTCGATAAAATCGTATCGCCGCGAAGCAAGCCGCTTTTCGCTTTTTCTTCCCACAGCTCGACCTGCTTTTCCGTCATCGCTTCCTTTTGCTCATCGGTCAGCGGCAAATAATCACGATAGCGCTGTTCCGACAGCTTCGCATTGATTTTGCTGATCGTATCGTTATATTTATCAACAAAGCCTTTAATCGCATTAAAAATCGCATCTGTATCGTTGGCTGTCGCAATCGTGGCGGAACCGACCGCTTTTAGCGTATAGGTCACATTGCCCAGCGTAAACGTATTCGATGGTCTTGTCGTCGTCAAGCCGTTAATCGTAAATTGGGCATCCTGGCCCGCCGTTTTTCCGGTCAGCTCCGCCCCGGCCACCGCATCGCTAAAGCCAAGCTGTTGAAAAAACGCAGCCGTATCCGCATCATTGAGCACTAAGCTCGCAGCCGCTCCCGTATCTTTTTTCGTGATGACGACTTTATCCTGTACTGAATCATAGAACGCGGTAATTCCTAAATCGTTGTGATTATTAAGCTTGGCCAAAACGGTATCAAGAGTGTCAGAAGCGTCAATGGAAAGCGTCACCGCTTTCGTGCTTCCATCGCCATTGGTGACATTTAAGCTAAGCGTTCTCGCCCCTTGGGCGAAATTTTCCGTTCCAGTGGAAATCCACGTAGCGGAAGTCGCTATTTTCGCGACATTGATGTTCATGCTGACATTCGCGGCCGAAGCGCTGGCCGTGGCAGTGACTACACTGTCGTTGGAGCTTGTCACTTTCTTTTTCAGCATGCTGCTTTGCAATGTCAAATTACTAAAAATATAATTATCTAAATCTTGCAGCAGCGCATTCATCGATCGATAATCATCGCGCTGCCATTCAAGCGTCTGCTTCTTCTGCGTCAGCTTGTCAAGCGGCATGCGCTCCGCCTTCATCAAATCCTTCACCATTTGATCGATATCCATGCCGCTGGCAAGACCGCTTATCCGCATGGTACTCATCGCCGCACGCTCCCTTCTTAAATTTTCTTATCCACGACAAGCCCGACAAATTCCATCATCGCCGCATACATATCTAACAGCTTTTTCGGCGGAATTTCACGGATGACCTCCTTCGTCCGCTCATCCACCACTTGCACATAATATTCCTTTAGCTCATCATGAAGCTCAAACCGCAACGATGTCTGGCTTGGCTGCAAAAAAGTGTTCATGCTTTTCACAATATCGGAAAGCCGCTCCTTCGACCATTCCTGCGAATCCTGCGGCGTCTCGGCTATAATCGGCTCCTCTGTCGGCTGCCGTTCAGCCATGTGAAAAGCCTGCTGATTTTTTACATTCTCCAATGAAAAAGAAGATTGGGAAAAAATACGCTCAATCGCCATATCGCCCGCTCCTTTGTCTCTAAACGCTTCCTATTTTTTATATCGGCTACAGATGAAGGAGTGTGAAGAAAAAATAGAAAAAACCCATTCAAAAAAAAGAGAATAATACTATAAATTTCGTCATCTATTCCTTTATGTTGGCTGTTATAAAGCGAATTTTAGTAATTCAAGCTTATGTAAAACTCTGCTAGATCTCTTTTCCAATGAACTTAGGAACGATGAGAAAATCACACAAAGCTGTGAGCATGTTTAACGCCAACAATATTTATCATGTAGCGAATGAATAATACGTTCTAATTCCATAAAAATAGAGCTCGCACACGCGAAGCTCTATTTTTTTCATTGGCGATTGAGCATCTCTAATCTTTTGGTCGCTTGTCCATATTGCAGATCAGCCGCTTTTTGATAAAAAGAAATAGCTTTATTCACATTTCCAAGCGCTTCATGAAAAACCCCGAGATTATATAAGGCTAAAAAGCTTCCTGTTCCTTTCACACTATCATATTTCGCCGTATCGCCTATCGCTAAACATCGAAGAAAAGATTGCTCGATAAGCGGAAACAAGTGAATATATTGATTCACGTCGCTAAAAATCAAATCCATATAAAATAAACCGCAGGCAAAATGAAAATCCGGAGAATCGGCTAAGCTATTTTGTTCCGTTTCAATAAGCTTTATGCCCTTCTCAAACGATTGATTCCCTCTGACGGTATACAAGTAATCGACAACTAGGTTATGACGATACCATGAATATAACGGAACAAGCTGATAGCTTTTTTCAAAATATCGCTCTGCCTGTCGCAGCTGTTGTTTTAGCTTATACTGCTTCCCTATTTGATATAAAACATAATCGTTAAATGGATCTTTTTCCAATTCCAGCAACAACAAATTTAAATTTCGATCTGTTTTATCCGTAGCAATATATCCATCATGATACACTTCTATGTCAAGGTCCTCTCTCGGTAAATCTGTCTCTATCTGTTCATGCACCCGTCCAACATATTTTACGCCTTTCGGCAACAATCGAGATAGATAGGACTGCGCATACCGTTTCTCGCCATTTTGGATAAACTCATCAATACGCCGAATTCGTCCAATTTTCTTTTCATCTTTTTCTAAAAATCGACGTATAGTGCTTTCACATTGATTTATCACATATTCATCTGCATCCAGTACTAAATTCCAATCACTTGTAGATTGTTCGAGCGCATAATTGCGGGCCGCCGAAAAATCATCGATCCATTTAAAATCAAATATTTTCGCTCCAAAAGAAGAAGCAATGTCTTTCGTTCGATCCGTAGATCCTGTGTCCACAATAATAATTTCATCCACTATATCTTTAACACTTTGCAGACACCGTCCTAAGTGACGTTCTTCATTTTTGACAATCATGACCAATGCGAGTGTCGTCAAGATTCCACCTCATATAGCCCAATAAATTCTTTCAATGCTTCTCGCCAGTGCCTTAGCTCCTTAAAACCGTTAAGCCTTAAAGCCATATGCTCTAATACGGAATACAAAGGGCGCGCGGCAGGCCTTGGATAATCTTTTGTCTTACATCGCTCTAGCCTTACTATCAAGCCAGTTTCTTCAAAAATCGCCTTCGCGAACTCATACCAAGAACAAGATCCCGAGTTTGAAACATGATAGATTCCATACTTTTCAGTTTGAATCAGCTGAAAAATTTGCGCCGCTAAATCAACAGCATAAGTGGGGCAACCGATTTGGTCATCCACAACGAATAGCTCTTTTTGTTTCTGTCCGAGTTTCAGCATCGTTTTTACAAAGTTATTTCCATGTTTTCCGTAAACCCATGACGTTCTCACAATAAAAAACTTTGAGTGTAAATCCGCTACAAATCGTTCACCAGCCCATTTACTTTTTCCATATACATTGATTGGACTTGGCGCAACAAACTCGTTATAAGGTGCATGGCTGTTTCCATCAAATACGTAATCCGTGCTTATATAAACAAGCTTGGCATCTACCTTTTGTGCTGCCACCGCAACGTTTCTTGTTCCGTATGCATTTACTAGAAAAGCTTGGTCGATTTCAGACTCGGCGTCGTCTACCCTTGTATAGGCAGCCGCATGGATAATTACAGTAGGACGAACACGATCGATAATATCGTTTACTTGCTCAAAATCGGTAATATCCATTTCATTTCGTCCGTAGCCGTATACTTGACATTCCGCATTTTCTAGCAGTGTGACTAGTTCAACCCCAAGCTGCCCATGTGCTCCTGTTATTAATATTTTATCCTTATTCATTTGGTTTCACCGTACTGCTTCTTGTAATAATCCATATACTCGCCTGATTTGACGCGTTTCCACCAATCTGGATGATCAATATACCATTGAATCGTTTCTTCAATGCCTTTGTCAAACTCGTACTGCGGCGTCCAACCGAGTTCCTCTGTAATTTTCGCCGGATCAATCGCATAACGGCGATCATGTCCTAGGCGATCTGGCACATACTTAATCAATGATTTGGAAACCCCTAGTTTTTCAACAATGAGGTGCACGATTTCATTATTTGTACGCTCATTATGTCCGCCAATATTATATACTTCCCCAGAAATCCCTTTATGAATCACCAAATCAATCGCTGCGCAATGATCTTTCACATGGAGCCAATCACGAACATTTTGACCGTCACCGTAAATCGGGAGCTCTTTGCCTTCCAAGGCATTAGTAATCATTAACGGAATCAGCTTTTCAGGAAAATGATACGGCCCATAATTGTTAGAACAGCGCGTTATATTGACATTTAATCCATATGTTTCGTGATACGCCCTCACAAGCAAATCGGCCCCTGCTTTGCTCGCCGAATATGGACTGTTTGGCGCCAGCGGCGTTTCTTCTGTAAAATATCCTGCTTCTCCTAGACTCCCATATACTTCATCCGTTGAAACTTGCACATATTTTTTAATACCATGAGCTTTGGCTACATCTAATAACACCTGTGTTCCAAGTACATTTGTTTTCACAAAGATTCCTGGATCAGAAATGCTGCGGTCTACATGCGACTCGGCCGCAAAATTAACAATTACATCGATCTGATGAGTGCCCACAACATAATCAACGAGCTGATAATTGCCAATATCACCTTTAACGAAAACATATTGCCCGTTTTTTTGAACATCTTGCAAATTTTCTAGATTTCCTGCATATGTTAACAGATCATAGTTCACAATTTTGTATTTAGGATATTTCTCTAACATATAACGCACAAAGTTGCTGCCGATAAAGCCAGCTCCACCGGTCACCAAAATATTCATACAATTCTCTCCCACGCAAAATTAATCTCTGCATCGACCAATAATGGATGGTTGGCATCCTTTTCGGAAAGAACAGGAGTTGGCATTGGCCAATCAATCCCTAAAGAAGGATCATTCCATAAAATACCTCTGTCATGCTCTGGAGAATAATAGGCATCCACTTTGTATTGAACTTCTGTATGATTAACTAGAGTACAAAAGCCGTGCGCAAATCCTTTAGGAACTAACAACTGCCTTTTATTATCGGCACTTAAAATGAAACCTTGCCATTTTCCAAACGTCGGAGAACCGCGGCGGATATCGACGATCACATCATAAATAGCGCCGCGCGTAACACGGACGAGTTTGGTTTGAGCTCGGGGATTCAACTGATAATGCAATCCACGAATCGTTCCCGCTTTAACAGAAAGAGAATGATTATCTTGCACAAACCGCAAGTCAAAGCCTAATTCGCGAAACGTTTTCTCATTGTAGCTTTCCATAAAAAAGCCTCGAGCGTCTCCATATACGGTTGGTTCCAAGATAAAAGCACTGTCAAATGTGGTTTCGATAATTTTCATACCTTTCATCCTTCAATATTTCATGTTCTTATTAAACCAGCTGCCGAAATCCACATCCTTCGCCAGTTCATTAGCCCGCAAATAAGATATATGCGTCCCCGCGTCCGTCCACCATCCATCCAAAACGTCATACGTTAACTCATTTCTCTCAATGTAGGCGTTATTTACGTCAGTAATTTCCAATTCCCCTCGTGCTGATGGCTTTAATGTTTTAATAATGTCAAATACTTTTGCATCGTACATATAAATTCCCGTTACCGCATAACGGCTTTTCGGCTGTTTCGGCTTTTCTTCAATGCTCTTGATTCGGTTTCCTTCTAATTCCGGCACCCCAAATCGCTCAGGATCCTCGACTTGCTTAATTAAAATTTTTGCTCCCGCTCCTTGCTCTATGAAATTCTTTACATAGGAAGTGATGCTATCAGAAAAAACATTGTCCCCTAAAATGACCGTCATTAAATCATTGCCGACAAACGCCTCGCACAGCCCCAATGCCTGTGCAATTCCCCCCGCCTGATCCTGTACTTTATACGTCAGTTGGACATCGAATTCCGAACCGCTTCCTAAAAGATTCACGACATCTCCCATATGCTCGCGCCCAGTTACAATTAAAATATCGCGAATATCCGCCTCTTTTAACTTGTAAATAGCATGATAAATCATCGGATATTTACCGACTGGAAGCAAATGTTTATTGGTTACTTTCGTTAACGGATAAAGGCGGGAGCCTGTCCCACCGGCGAGAATGATACCTTTCATTATATCCCTCCAAAATTAGGAATATTTTAGATAAAAGATCATTTTTTTAATTACGGACATATAAACGCTTGCCTTGATTAAATATTAAAACTCAAAATTTAATAATTATTCACAACTTCCACTATCTTCTTCACATCTTCCAATTTCAAAACTGGAGACATAGGCAAACTAACGACTGTTCTATGAATTTCCTCTGTGATTCTAAGACAACAATTGTTCCACTCTTCATACGCTTTCTGTTTATGCGGAGGAATTGGATAATGGATCGCTGTTTGTATCCCATTTTGAGTCAAATATTCTTGAAATTTATCTCGGTTTTCCACTCGAACTACAAATAAGTGCCAAACATGAGAAAGACGATTCCCATTCTCGACAACAGGCAAAACAACTTCCTCGTTCTTAATATGGTTAAGATAATATTCCGCAATTTGACGGCGCTTTTCATTATCCATGTCAAGATATTTTAACTTAACGCGAAGTATCGCTGCTTGCATTTCATCCAAGCGACTATTAAGACCTTTAAATAAATTTTGATATTTTTCATAAGAGCCGTAATTTCTCAAAGCTCTTAGCCTGTCGGCTAGTTCATCGTCGTTTGTGGTAATCGCGCCACCATCCCCAAGCGCACCTAGATTTTTGCCTGGATAAAAGCTAAAGCCAGCAGCATTCCCTAAACTTCCTACTCTTCGCCCATTGTACACTGCACCATGAGCCTGTGCGGCATCTTCAATAATCTTTAAATTATATTTTTGGGCAATATGTTTTATTGCATCCATGTTTGCTACTTGACCATACAAATGAACAGTCATAATAGCTTTGGTTCTTGAAGTGATTTGCTTCTCAATTTGAGTTGGGTCAATATTATAGCTATTAATTTTAGGTTCCACTAATACTGGAGTAGCTCCGTTAGCGGAAATAGACAAAATAGTAGCTATATACGTATTAGCAGGGACAATTACTTCATCTCCTTTTCCTATTTCGTAGGCTTTAAGGATGAGGGTAAGAGCATCTAAACCGTTTGCCACACCTATCGCATGTTTCACACCACAGTATTTAGCAAATTCCATTTCAAAGCGTTCTACTTCTTCACCCAAAATATACCATCCACTATTAATAGTTCTATTAATTGCTTCTTTGATCTTTTCTTCATATTGTACATTAACAGCTCGCAAATCTAGAAAAGGTATCATACATTACTAACCTTCCTTTAGTTCAGCAAAATAAATCCGTCAATTATCCAAATTTGTATAGAATTCTAGATGATCTTTAGAGACATATAATTATTGATAGTCACCAAAAACTATATCTTGCTCAATGGCATAAAAAACATCAATTAGATTAGAGTAAGATTTTATACCTTTCTCCTCCCAAAATTGATTATTCCGAAAACCATGTGATATAGCGTAAAATTTAATATTTAAGGCTTTAGCCCACTCATAATCATCTTCCGTATCCCCAACAACACAATCTAAGTGATATTCCCTAGTATATTTTGCTTTGATAGATTTAAATTCTTTATTGGACTCAAAATTAGGATCGACCACATGTATTGCTCTAAAATAATGGCTTATTCCTAACCTCTTGATTTGATTTATCACGCCTTCAGTGTTCTTTCTTTTGGTAACAAGATAAAATTCTATGCCCATAGCCTTATATTTAAAAAGTAAATCCTCTGCATCTGGATATAAAATATCTAATGATAATAAACTACCTTCCTCTATTATCTCTATCCAATTCTCAATTATCTTCTTGTTGTTAGGAATATTATATTTCTTTAATACCTCTAATCCTGTGCATCCAAAACTTTTTTCACTGACAAACGAACTAACTAATTTTGACGGCAATATCACATTTTCTTTCTTTGATGCCAAAATAAGAGCCTGTTTATGTCTTTCCCTGCTATCCAATATCGTACCATCTAAATCGATTCCGATTTTCATTTCACAATACATCCTTTAGATATTTGGTCTTAATTCATTATTATTTCTTTATAAACCCTTGTAACAAATTTTTCACCTGAAATTGAATTCAGGTATTTCGATGCATCCATCTCAAGTTTCCCCCACTCTACTAAGGCTGCTGACGCTAAAGACCATCCACAAGCAGATGCTAGAGCTGTTCCCGCACCTAATCTCGGGTTAACATCAATAACCACCCATTCTCCAACGCTATTTTTCATTACTTGAAAACAAAAAGCTATAGGCAATTTTAGTATGTTACACAATTTAACAGCAATTTCGTGAAGTTCTAAATCAAACCACAACTTAGTTTTGGTACATACACCATTTTTTACTTCAATTCTTTCTCTAGAAATTGACTTAATAACGCCCTTAGAATTAAATACTTCAACTGTAACCTCAGGACCTTGACAAATTTCCTGTAATAAAACATCTTCGTTTCCAATATATTCGCGTGACTCCCTCTTGGATATTTTTTTTATTCCTCTACTACCAAAACCGGATATAGGTTTAATTAAAAACTCATCTGCTTCTGCCTCTTCGATTTCAACTAGTGTATTATATAAATTTGGTACATTTATCTTATTTTCTTGTAGATAATATGAAAGTACTTTTTTATTGCGTAGTTTTTTACATGAACTATGATTGACTCCTGTTGAGAAAACGCCAATTTCTTTTAACATAGGATCATCGCAAGGAAACTCGTATACATCGAAATCAATCAATGGAACAAAAATATCAATATTATACTCCTTAAATAAATTAATCATTGTCTGTTTATAACCAACTGAATGTATTGGCGGCACTTGAATAAATTTATCAGATAATGTCGATGCAGGAACCAAATAGCTCGGATTTATATCACACATATATAGTTCAAAATATTCTTTAAACTCACTTTTAACTAAATTAGCTAAATGCCATGCTGTTGCTGTCCCACCAGCACTAATTAGTATATTTCTTCTCATACTCTTCCCCTCCTTAAGAACCTGCGGAGGCAACTATATAAATCTCAGCAGCAATATCAGGATATAATTCCCCTAACTTAAAAAAAGCGTTCATCATATCTTCAGTCCAATACTCTTCAAGTTGAGCATCAGATAGCGGTTTTAACCAATAACCACCAAAAACCTCGATATTATAACCTGCCTGTAAAAAATGTTCTCTAAATAGCCTTGAATTATATACACGTTTATGGCCATGATGGATATCTTTTTCGCTCATTGCTGACTCCTTACTAAGCAACCCCATGAGTACAGCAGCCTGTCGATGAATACTATGCGAATTTGGAACAGCGGCTAACAACAATCCATTTGGCCTTAAAAATTTTTTGAATTTTCTTAGTATATCAATTGGGTCGTCAACATGTTCCAAAACATGCCCCAAAATAATGTAATCATACTTTTGATGTAAATTAACTTCTTCAAATAATTGATTAATTACTATAGCTTGAGGAAATTTTTTACGCAATTGATTACAAAAAACAGAAGAGCCCTCGACTAAAGTTAGTGTTTTAGCATATTTCTGTAACTCTTCTGTTAAAAGTCCTTCTGCTGGTCCAAGCTCGAGTATATCACCTGAGCGAATGAAACGCCCAAATACTTTAGCCGTGTATTTAATCATTAAAGCATTAACACCTTTATCATATAAGCTATTGCTCGCTATTTTATCTAACTCTTCTTTCATAGTAATAATCCCCTATTTTATAATTTATATATATCATTACCATACTGTAATTTAAATTCACTTATTGGAAAATAATCTCGATTATTAATCAAATTGATTTCTTTACACGATAAATATAGTTTTTAAATTCTTGATAGTTTCTTATATAGTCTTCCTCTTTATAATATTCATTTGCTAAAACTAGCAAAACGCAATCCTCTGAAAAATTATAGATTTCCCTCCAAATCAACTTGTCTATAAATAATCCCTTATCTGGGGAATTCAACTCAAATTCAACAAACTCTCTTCCGTCATCTAGAAGAATTTTGCATGAACCGCTTAATGCTATCAAAACTTGTTGGAGATCTTTATGGGCATGTAGACCTCTTTTTACATCTTCCTTTGTATTAAAAATGTAATAAACCCTTTTAATTTCAAAAGGAATATTTTTATTCTGCTCAAGTGCAATAAGTGAGCCTCTTTCATCACCCATAATTTCAAAGTTAATAATTTTTACATTCATTTTTTTTACACTCTCTTTACCTTAATCAAATTAGCGGGAAGGTTAATCATAAATAACTATATAAATAAATTCAGTTCAAAAAACTGATATAAACAACACCATCTCTGGTTAACTGAAATGAGAAACACAAAAGTGTTTACATATATTGAAAGATCAATCTGTATTTATATATTCCGACAAAAGCCTATAGACTATTTAGAATTTGATTATAAAAATTTATTTCAGCGGAGAGAAAAACCTTTTCTCCACTATTTCTCTGCATTTCTGCCCAAATTGCATCAAATTCAGAAGGTTCATCAATTTTATTAAAACAAACTCTAGTTCTCTTATTGTTATTATTTAGTACATTTGTTAAAAGAATAGAATCTAAGCAATTGTTCCATCCATCCCCAGTGTGTTTATTTATAACCTCTTCACGTTGCTGATTACCTCTCTCTTTTCTTATTTGGAAATCATGTATATAGTTAAAAACTAATTCTCTGTAATCCCTTAAACTTTTTGGTGTTCCATCCAACGAAGTATAGTCGTCTCCTATAGTTAACAGATTAGATAAAGGCTTAGGAGCCTTAATAACAGGTAAACCATACAACATTGCATCTAACTCAGCCGTTAAGGATCCTATAGGAAAACTTTCTAGGAAGATATCAGATAGTTGATAAAATTCTTCTATCTCTGTTGTAGCTCCTATAACTATAATACGTCCATTCGTGCTCTTACCTACTTCCCTCCAAATATCATCTTGTGGATTAGGACCTATTACTATTAGTATGGCATCTGGAGCCTTTCTTAATACTTCTGCTAAAGTAATAGGAAAATTTAAATGTCTATAAGGCTTGAATTTATAGCCACTGGCAATAGAAAGTAAGATAACTGCCTCATTAGGTAGGCCATACTTTTCTCTTAATTTTGTCTTAGAGATTTTTCTCTCTTTCTTCATTAGTGGAATAGGCAGTACAGCACTATTTTGAATGCCTCGTCTATGTTTAGTAATAAATTGACCTGCCATTCGTATATCCATAACAGCATCAGATACGCTTCCACCTAACCAGTAAACATGATCTGCATGATTAACTAAAATAATTGGTGGTAGCCCTTCTTTATTTCCGAAAGCTAGAATAGGTATAGGATCGTTTGGATGTGTATGCAAAACAACTAAATCTGCCCACTCTTGAGCCAACTTTCTCAATTTAAGACACTGACTCCTAAAATTATAATCATTATTAAAAACATAGTACCAACCATTAGCTTCATTAATCGTTTTAATAAGCCAATCGGGGACTACATTATTTCGTTGATCTGTAAACACTACTGAGTGTACTTCATCATAGTGCTTTCTTAATCTAATCCATCGATCCATTAACCTAGTGTGTCCACCAGTTAAATAGGCTGTAGAGATAACATGCAATACCTTAAATCCGGAGTTTCTGTTTATCCGGATTTCTTTTAGATCAACTTTTGCAGAGCTATAGAACAACTTATTAGACATTTCTAATAACTCATCTTCTAACTTATAATCTGCATAATAACCGGTATGCGCTAACCAACCATAAGCCCCAATTATTTTCGAAATAATTACTTTTTTATTAAAATCTATACTTTTATTAGCGTTAAAAATAGATTTAAAAGACCTATAAAATTTTTGATTTTGCTCTAAAATATCGTACATTGTAGAATCATGAAAAAGTTTATCTACATTTTGATTACTATGGTGATACTTTACACTGTTTAAAGTATCTCCTTTACTATCTTTTATGCCTAAATACTTTCTGACAAATATTCTCCTATTTATTTCAAATATCTCACTAATAATTATTTCTCCGCAGTCGTGAACTACCCATGGCCTCGTTTGAAAAGGAACCCCTACATGAAACCCGGCATTAATAAATTCTTTTGACTGAGACAAATCATAAAAATGCCACCCTTTAAAAATGTCTTCTCTCCAAGGTATATCATACTGGGTCATCATAAGAAGGCCATCAATTGCCTGCACAGGCTCATAGCCTTGGTCTACCTCTTCAAATTGCAATAACTCTATTTTCCCTGTATGACTATCATAAACTTTGCCAATCTTGTTTTCGCTTTCCCACCATATTCCTGAGTTAGGAATCGTTTTCGCACCAATTACACCAACCATTCCAAGTTGTTCGTTTTTTTCAAACAATTGAATAGTATCAACTAAAAAGTTCTTATTAACAATAAACACATCCTGATGCAAATACACTTTATACTTCGCATCCGTCTGCTTCATCGCTTGGTTATACCCTGAAGTAATGCTTTGTGCCCCTTCAATCGCAATAAATTCAATTTCATAACCTTCTGGTACATGTAGTGATTTTACATAGCGTACCGATTCTTCATATAAATCACGGTTATTGACACAGTAAATGAACGCGATTTTTTTATCATTCATCATGAAGACTCTCCTCTTGCAGCCTTGAGCAATTCGATTACTTGTGCATCAGGCTGTTGAATTTGCTGTAAGAATCTTTCTGCCAATTCGTATTCCCCATAATAAAGCAGTACATAACCTAAATTGTAAAGAGTATCTCCATTCGTTGGATCAAGGTCGTAAGCAGCGTGCAAATAAGGCAAAACATGTTCGTGCAGCCCGTGCTCAAAACAAATAATTGCAAGGGACTGGAGCACTTTAATTTTGTCGATGATGCTTGTGTTCAACACTTCTTTTACAAGCGTTTCATCAATTTCATTTTCCATTAATTTTCGCACAATCGCTAGTTTCGTTTCTTCTAAATCAACCTCGAACTCCAATCGACGCAACAAAAATGTAAGCGTTTGAATGTTTTTTAGCGACTTTTCATTAATTTCCTCAAACAACTTTTGGACCTCTTCATCCGGATTTTTAATGAACGACAAATATCGTTTAGCCAATTCTTTCTCTCCATACGAATTCAGCACAAACGCTAAATTATAAAGAGTATCCGCATGATCTGGTTCCATTTCAAAAGCAGCATGCAAATAAGGTAGGACATGTTCATGGTGTCCAGCTGCAAAGTTTTCAATTGCCAATCGATTCAATATATCCATTGAATTGTGATTATTTTCTTTAATCGCTGTAATAATTTGTTCTGGCAAATAATTCTGCCCATACGTTTTTCCCAGACATAAGTTCATCTATTAAAGATAAGAGTTGACGATTTTCAAACTGCGCCGCCACTAAAAAGTAGCTCGACTCCAACATCGGGCGAACACTATCTCCATATATAGTCGCTAACTGATTAATAAAGTGCTGCTGGCTGTCGCTAATAAAAGGCTTTAGTCCAGAGATAGAGGTGCGAAATCCCACCTCTTTTAACAGGCAATCGATTTGTGAAAAACTGTACATATTACGATTCGAAACAGGATTACCGCCGCCTAATAAATCCTGTATCACTAAGCAATGGCCGATATTAGGAAGCTTCGCAATAAACGTTCCATTCTCCTTGAGATGCCTTACAATAAATTGAAGCAGCCTTTTGTCTAGGGAAAAAGTGTCGCCGCTTAATAAAATGGCATCAAACTCCCGGCCAATGATGTCATGATGCTCAAAGCTGTCAGTCATGATCGCGAATCTGCTTGCCTCTTCAATTGAAAATGGATTTTTCTCGACACCATATAATTGGGCAAGTGGATACTCATTTTTCACTTTCAACAAAGTGCCTCCCGATCCAGCGCCAATATGAAGCACACGAAGTGCTTCGTCTTTACGCGCCTTTATGCATTCCACCATTTCACAATCCACTCGATATGAATTCGAATCTGTGCCCCACTTCTCCTTAAACTTCTTCTCATTTTCAGTCAAAATGCGAGAATAGGCATTAACATCCTTTTTCCACGATACACTGCCGTAATGGTGAATAAACGTATCTTTGCATAGCATCAAACGGTATCCTGCTTTGCGTAAGCGGACCGAGTAATCGTCATCCTCGAAATTCCCTGGCGTAAATCGCTCATCGAGTAAACCAATTTCATTAATCGCTTTTCTTTTAATCAGCATGCAAAAACCAATTAATTTTAACCGCTCTTCCCATTTACTATGATCAGAAACATTATAGCTCGCGGCAAACCGATGCATTTCATCAATCGATGTATAGTCCACCGGAATTGTTGAATAATATGTCGCCGAGTTGGTCACCGGTCCAACTGCACCTATATCATCAGAGCTATATAAACATGCCAACAAATTCTCAAGCCAATTTTCAGTTACAACCGTATCGTTGTTTAAAAGAAGAATATTGTCCCCTGTTGCTATTTCAATTCCTTGATTACATCCTTTTGGAAAGCCCAGATTTTTATTATTAAAGATTACTTTTAAGTTATTTTGTTCTTTTAACCACTCCACCGTACCATCAGTAGAATGGTTGTCAACAATAATAATGTCGTAACTTCCTTCTTTTGTATATTTAATAATACTTTCTATACACTGTTTTGTGTAATTCAATTGATTATGAGTGAGAATGATAATACTAGTTTTCATATAAGTCTCCCTCTTAATTGCCCTGTTCCATTAACCATTTGCTATCAGGGTAGATTTGTTTGGCACTTTCCAGTATACGTCTCCGTTCTTCATTCATCTCATTCAATTTCATTAGTTCCAACACATATTTATATAAGCGGAAATCGTGATGACCAAGATTCATTCCTAACAGTCCATACTGGATTGCTTCTGCAAATTGTTCTCGCATCGCTAAACCTTCGATGATGTTAACAAAAGCATCTGCATCCAAATCATTAAAGTCTTCAATACTCTGATAAAAGCCAAGAGCCACTTCAATAAATTCATAGCGATGAAGCAAGTGTCCAAGAGAAAGATTAATTCGATTGTCAAATTGATCCCGTAATTTGATTAACTCTTCAAATAGATCATATTTTTGAAGCTGAATCGTCCGTTCAATCATATTCAGATAGAAATTTTGCTCCGGAATATCGTCTGTTTCTTTAAGGATGAATCGTAAAAATTCTTTTTCCTTTTCTTCCCCCACAATATTAATTAACAATCGAATGATATCTAGCTTGCCAATACTCATCGATGCAACTAAAACATCATATAAATCTAAAGAGCCATTTTGGATATACACTTTAAGTGAGGATAAGGAACTATTCAACAATTCTGCAATCGCTGCTTTATATTCTTCTTTTAAAATCTTGAGTTTAATCTCAAAGCCCTTTTTAGTAGTTCCCTCTTCTAACATTGAAACATAATATTCAGCAGTGCCTGTCATTCTGATAGTGAAAACAACTCTTAATAGCAGTAATATATCGCGCTCATTTGTAAACCAGCTTCTTTTTTCTAGAAAATGAATAATCTCATGTTCAGAATGAAATTTGGCCAATAAGCTTAACAAATGAAATAGCGCTTCATAGCTCTTATTGTTGACAGATAAGGCGCTTGTATAATGATGGACGGCTTCTTGAAAATTTTGTTTATGTTTATGAATATGTCCTAGTAAAACGTGAGGATCATACTCTAGATATTCAATACTTTTAATAGATTTCGAATATTTGTGTTTGTTATTAACTAATTCAGTTAAAACGGTTAAGGCATCATCATGTCGGCGCTGTAAATAGTAAATTTCGCCTCTTAAATATTTAAAATCAGGCGTTTCGCTGTAGATATTCTCAGCATCACTAATTACATGTAGCGCATCAGCAAACCGCTCTAAGTATTTTAAACATAGAATAATTTGAACAACACAAATTGAGACCCAGCTAAATCTAAAGTCTGGCTTTAGCCTATAAGCTTCTAAATAATATTGCAATGCTTTTTCTACTTCAGCTTTCGAAAGATACTCATTCGCCAAATTGAAATAATCAAATCCTTTGCTGTTAGAAGATTGTAGCTCTTTTT
This sequence comes from Anoxybacillus sp. UARK-01, assembly GCF_002075365.1. Lineage (NCBI taxonomy): Bacteria > Bacillati > Bacillota > Bacilli > Caryophanales > Anoxybacillaceae > Anoxybacillus > Anoxybacillus sp. UARK-01. Next base: position 65,334 of record NZ_NASY01000028.1, read on the forward strand.
CAATTAACTCTGTATTCCGTTCATTTTTATTCTTTGCTTTCACTGTTTGAGTCATGTATCCAGAATGATAAACAATAAAAGGAAGGGATTCTGTGGTCAATGCTTCACTTCCATTTTTCTTTAATTGCTCATGAATAGAGCGATAATAGAAGATATGAGAGCGATTCCGATATATTCTCGTGCTTCTGTGCTGAAGAACTCTTTCTCCATATGAACCCATGAAATTATAGATAGTTACATCATAACCATCAACAGTTTCTCTTGCATTTTTTAGCTCTTCTACTACTTGTTTTAAGTTCTCTCTATCCACATACTCATCTGCATCAAGAACTAAAATCCATTCTCCATTAGCTTGTTTTTGTGCATAATTTCGGGCATCTGCAAAACTATTCGTCCACTCAAATTCATATATTTTTTCAACATAATTTAAAGCTATTTTTTTTGTAGAGTCCGTTGATCCAGTGTCAACAATAATAATTTCATCTACAATCCCATAGACAGAATCAAGGCAGCGCTGCAACACCTTTTCTTCATTTTTGACAATCATGCATAAAGATAATAATGGCCTCATGGTACACATCCTTTTAAAAATAAACTCGCTTAAAAAAATATCGTGCCGTTCTTTCTTGTTTGGAAAGGACACGATACTTTTTTAAACGTCCCTCTCCTTGAATTAAGAAGAGGGACTCAACTATATTAGCGAAGTAATTGAAGAACGCCTTGCGGCTGTTGGTTCGCTTGAGCAAGCATTGCTTGTGATGCTTGTGTCAAGATATTATTCTTAGTGAATTCCATCATTTCCTTCGCCATATCGACATCGCGGATGCGAGATTCTGCAGCAGTCAAGTTTTCAGACGAAGTCGACAAGTTGTTAATAGTATGCTCTAAACGGTTTTGATACGCACCAAGTTTAGAACGCTCTTGAGATACTTTGCTAATCGCGTTGTCGATAGATGCGATCGCTTGGCTCGCTAATGCGTTAGAACCAACTGAAATACCAGCAACAGCAAGAGCGCCTGTGCTCATTGAGTTAACTGATAGTGTAATAATTTGTCCATCATTAGCGCCTACTTGGAATGTTCCAGTAAATGAGCCGTCTAACAAGTTTTTAGTGTTGAACTGTGTTGTGTTAGAAATACGGTCAATTTCAGATAACAATTGATTTAACTCGTCTTGAATGTTGTTGCGGTCCGCAGTTGTGTTTGTATCGTTACCACCTTGAACTGCCAACTCACGCATGCGTTGAAGAATCGCATGAGTTTCGTTTAATGCGCCTTCCGCTGTTTGAATTAAAGAAATTGCGTCTTGCGAGTTTTTCGCAGCCATATCTAATCCGCGAATTTGTCCGCGCATTTTTTCAGAGATCGCCAAGCCTGCAGCGTCATCGCCTGCACGGTTGATGCGAAGACCAGAAGATAATTTTTCCATGTTTTTAGCAGCTGCGCTTGTGCCAGCCGTTAATTGGCGGTATGTGTTTAACGCCGCAATGTTGTGGTTAATTCTCATATTCTTTTCCTCCTTGAATGTTGGTTTCCACATCCATGTGGAACATTTTTTTGCAGATAGATAGAAAGTCGGCCGCCTTTCTTCCCTGCTTCCACTTTTAATATCGGTCTAACGTTTGCAAAGTTTAATAGTTTGCTTGTAAAAAATTATATTTTTATGTCGAGAAATTGTGAAAATGGCGAAGGCTGCTGAATTTCTTTAATGACATGCGCCGGATCTTCTTTATGCTTATTGATGATTTCATTGAGCACCTGTTCCGCGATTTGTTTGTTGTCCTCGACTACGCGGGCGATGACTCCTTGAACCGGCACTCCGCCAATGCCCAAGCTCATGATTGTTTCCCCCCTTTCAAATGCTTTAATTGCTGATAAAGCTCATCCAATGATGCTTTTGAGGCGAGTGTTGCTTGCTGATTTTCGTCTTGGATGGCGAGATAGACTTCCTTTCGATGGATTTCGACCTGCTTGGGCGCGCTGATACCAAGCTTAACTTGGTCGCCGTTAATGGAAAGAATGGTGATTTCAATATCATCGCCGATTTGGATCGCTTCCTTTAGTTTGCGTGTAAGTACCAGCATCTGTCTCGCCTCCTTATTTCGCCGCAGTCTTTTCTGGAAATAGGCGATGCTTCGTTTGATACGGCGTATTCGTTAAAATGACTTGCTTGCCGAGCCGCTTTTGTTGGTTTAACACAATCGGTGCCTGCAAATTCGCCGTAGTTTGGTCAAATGGGTCGGCGACGGTCAAAATGACATAAACCGCGACTTCCTTCGCCGAGGACAATTCAAGCTGCTCGATCGAGGCATCGTCAAGTTCAAAATCATAATCTGGAAAATAGAGAAAGGGATCAATCATCGCAAACCCAAGCGCGGGCGTGGCGACCGACTGTAAAATGACAAACGGCGTATCTTCAAGCGGCAGCAAAACAAATCGTTTTTCTTCAGAAAAGCCGGGAATCCCTTGTGCAAAATGAATGATCTGCTGCTGTTGCAATTCATATTCACCGTGGTATTTTGTTTCGATTTTCATGGCTTCTCACCTTTTTTAAATGGAAGTTTCAAATTGGTTGGCATTCGCTAGTTTTAAGTTGACCACATCTATTTTCAGCGTCGGCCGCTGCGCTAAATCAATCTCCACTTTTCCCGGCGTATAGCGAAGAAGCGGCGGATTGGGTTTGGCTTGAATCATCGGACGCCGAGTTTGAACATCAATATGAACCTTCGCCGGTTCATAATTGGTTTTGACACTAAAAAGAGATGGAATCCAGCCGATGTTAAACTCATACATCGGAGGCTCGCTGTTTTCCTTTGCCTGATCCGCGATGGGATTGCCGCCATCTTCAATGCGCATCAGCTCATCTCCTTGTTCAGACAGGCGGGCCATTCCCGCGAGCCAATCTTGATAGCCTTGTTCCGCAAATTCTTCAATGCGGCGAAAAATATGCTTTAAGTCCATATCCTCCCATGCTTTCGTTTGATCAATCGTCAGCTTTCCCGGGGTGGTTTCGATTTGAAGTTGCGCTGGCGGCTGTCTAATTTCAAGCTCTGCCGGCGGCTGTTCGATTTCTTGCACAGGCGGTGTCGTTGCGATGGAAATTCTCGCAACTGTCGATTGTAAACGAATTTGCGGCAGCTGCATCTTTTTCCCTCCTAAAAGAAAAGCCATCTTGGCTTCGCCAGATAGCTTAACGTAAAAAGTCAAGAAGCGTTGGCTGAATAATGCGAGAGCCGACACCAAGCGCCGCGCGATGCACGGTTTCTTGCATTTTTAAATCCGTAATCACCCGCTCAATATCGGCATCTTCATTGTCTGACAAAATCCGATTGGCCACAACCTCCTGCTGGTCCACGCGCTCTTCCATCAATTCGATTCGATTCATGCGCGCGCCTAATTCCGCACGGGCACTCAACAAATTATTAATATGTTTATCCAGATAGTTTAAATATTGACTAATATCGGCTCCTGATTTCATCGCATCCTTCAGATCAGCGCTTAAAAACTGCAAATCGCTGAATAAGCCGTTGCCATTGGCGGTGGTGGCACTGCTATCATAACCAAACACCTTCGTCGGATCGACATTGACAGGTACATAAATTCCTTTCGATAGCTCAATATTGATTGGATTCGCATTCGTAGAGACGATTGGCGGTGTTTGCGTCAAATCGACCGGCTGCTTTAATGTATCGGTTCCATTAAAAATATATTTATCTCCCACCTGTGTATTGGCGATCGAGACAAGATGTTCGGTCAGCTGCTCCACCTCTTGAGAGATCGATTCACGCTGTGTTGTCTCGTATGTGTCATTGCTTGCCTGCACCACAAGCTCGCGAATGCGCTGCAATGCTTGAGTTGCTTTATCGAGCGCATCATCGGAGTTTTCAATCCAATTGTAGGCCTCTGAAAAATTGCGTTTAAATTGCTGAACTTCCGTCAAATTGGTTCGATAAGCCATGCCTTTCATCGCCACGACCGGATCGTCAGATGGACGGTTAATTTTTTTGCCCGTCGCCAATTGGTCCTGATATTTGCCAAGCTGCGCATAGCTGGCGCTTAAATTCCGCAACATATTCGCAGCAAGCATTCCTTGGGTTACGCGCATCCCTGTTCACCTACCTTCCTACAATGCCCATGCCGTTGATGATTTTATCAAGCATCTCATCAATGGCTGTTATTTGCCGGGCAGCCGCGTTATACGCGTGCTGGAACTTAATCATATTTGTCATTTCCTCATCAAGCGAAACCGAGCTTACCGACTGACGATTCCCTTCGACCGATTGCAATAAAGTGTCGCTGTTATTTTTCATTCGCTCGGCTTGCTGTCCATCAACGCCCAGCTTGCCGATCCAGCCTTCATAATTTGATTTAATTGTCCCTGATTTCAACGGAAGGCTAAGACCTGCTAAATCTAATGTGTCGGTTGTGCCGACTAGGCTGATGGAGCTAGAGGACAACAGCATTTTTCCGACATTCGCCAAATTGATGGCGTTGCTTCCGTTCCCCGATGTTTTGTCCATTGATGCCGCAATATTTGAAAGGTTATCAATATCCGATGACAACGTAATCTGTTTCGCCGCATCAGTAGAGGTCAATCCGCTGAAAAATTCCACTCCCGTTGTTGTACCATCCAGTCCATAGCCCTTTTTATGAACTTCATTAAAAATCGTTCCAAAGGTGTAAGCTAAATCATTCAAATGTGCGATCATTTCTGGATAAATGCCTTTTGTATCCCCAGAGGAATCTTCGTAGCCGAACGATTCCACCAATCCTAACAGCTTTCCGGACGAAAACGCTGTAGCTGAAATCGAGGCGCTTCCTACTTGAAATTGAGCGACTGGGCCATTTGGCGTTTCGCTCACTCCGTCACCATCAAGATCTTGTCCGCCTGGCAGTGAAAGCGTATGGGTGGTGCTGCCTTGAACTAAGTAAATTTTATTGCCGCTGCCGTCCAAAATCGGGCTGCCGCTGCTGTCTGTCAAATAAATATTGTACGTTCCCTCGGCGATCTTAAGGGAATTGCCACCGTTGGCCACCTTTTCAACCTGAACGTTCACCAGCTTGGAAAGCTCGTCCACAAGACGATCCCGTTGGTCATATAAATCATTGGGCAAATAGCCGTGCGGCTCAATTTCGCTGATTTGCTTGTTAATATCGCTGATTTGCTTTGTCAGCGAGTTGATTTGTGTAATCGTCACGCCGATTTGGCTGCCAAAATCCTGCTGAATTTGCGACAATGAATCGTACAAATAATGAAAGGTTTCCACGACCGCCAATCCGCGCTGGCGCACGACGGAACGCGCCCCCTCATTTTCCGGATTTGTGCTTAAATCCTGCAATGATTGCCAAAATTCATCCATTGTTTTCGACAGGCCATTATCGGAAGGCTCATTCATAATATCCTGCATTTTAGCCGTGGCATCCGCTCTTGCCTCCCAGTAGCCCAGCTTATTATTTTCATTGCGGTATTGCATATCTAAAAAACCTTCCCGCACGCGCTGGATCGAGCCGGCTTCGACTCCGGTCCCCATCTGTCCAGGAATTTGCGGGCGATTCATCGAGGCTGGCGGATACGGCTCCGTTTCGGTAAAATTGACGCGTTGGCGAGAATAGCCTGGCGTGTTGGCGTTGGCAATATTATTTCCTGTGACGTATAACGCCATTTGCTGCGTCGACATGCCGCGTTTGGCGATTTCTAATCCTTGAAAGGTTGAACCCATTGTCTTTTCTCCACTCCTTGAAGCCCCGCTCCGAAGCTTTGCGGGGGCTATACTTGAGATTCGAATCAGCCAAGCGCTTGAGAAACGCGAAATCTGATCCGCTTATGCTTTTGAGTCAAACAACGAACGGCCGCCTTCGTATCCCGAAGCAGCAGAATGGGGATTCTGGTAGTTGATTTCGGGCGTTTGCGGCAAAAGCAAATCCAAGGTCATATGAACAAATTGCAGCGATTGCTGGACGAGCTGCTGGTTGAGCTCATTCGCTTCCTTCAGCTCTCGAACGGCCTTTGATAGCTCTTCCTGCCGTTTCTTTAGCTCGCTCCGCTCCGGTTCAGCGGCCCTCTCGATGCAAGCGGCCAATGTCGGCGGCTCCTCCGCTGTGCTGGAGCGAGGAAAAAGCGCGGCAATCACATCGTTTCGCTTTTTTTCCAATTGGCTGATCAAAAAAATATGTTTCTGTTCATCCTGGATGATCGTCTTTAGGGCTTCCATATCTCCTTTTTTTAACACGTCTGTTTTTTTGTGGGCTGAATGCAGCAAATGCTTATGCACCTGCACATACTCTTCTAATAAATGAATCAGCGGCGCGGCAGACATGAAACCCCTCCTCTCCTGAAACTCCGCTTTCCGTTCGTTGTTGGGCTCTGCGCCTCATGATCGGGCATAGTAGTCATAGATGCTTTTAGCCACCGCATGGGCATCGATTTTATAGGTGCCGGACTGTACCTGTTCTTTCAACTGACGCACCTTATTTTCCCGTTCGATCTGCCATTGGGGATGCTGCTGTAATTCCTTCGCTTCTGCGGAAATCTCGACTTGATCCCGCTTTTTGCCAGTCTTACCGTTCTGAATCTCTTGGTTCGCATAATGTCTATAGGAATGAACTCCCGGTGACGAGATATTGTTCTGGTTGATGCGCACGGACAACCCTCCTTTTCTTCGTCCGATTCGTTGCTTCTTACTTATATTATCGGCAACGATTCTCGATGTTTTAATAGATGGCCTGAGAAGTTCCTTATCCGCCAAACAAAGAAGAGACAAAAAACTTCATGCTCTTACAGGGCGACTTGAACAATAACAAAACCGCCCCTGTCGCTTTGAAGCTACCAAATCGGCTCCGTCCGCTTAACAGGATTTTCTCTAGATAAAAACGGCTAGATTTAGAAGTCTTTTGGATCGTCTTTTTTTGTATAATATACGGTCGTCGGCCGGCTGCTCTCTTTCTTTTTTGTTTCTTCTTTTTGCAGCTGCTCCACTTGCTGGCTGAGGTCTTGTTTACACGAAACACAAAGCTTGCCTTCGCGAATGATCGTGCCGCAGCGGCTGCAAGGGTAGCCTAAATTCGGAAAGTTGGCGAGCTGGAGCCGTCCCGATTTAATAAATTTCATAATCAGGCGCTCGGACACACCGGTTGCTTCCACCACCTCCGACAGTGTCGCCATGCGGTTTTCCCGCTTTCGCATATAGTTATACACCTTCGTAAACTCTTTTTCTTCCTCTTGATAGCATCGGTCGCAAATATCACGAAATTGATTTTTGACAAATAATCGTCCGCAATTCGGGCAATTTTCTAGATTCACTGTCGCCATCCCCCAATCCTTCGCTCATTTACGTGTAAATATTGATAATTAGCCCTTGAATTTCGCCAATGGCGCGCAAAATCCCCATCCCATCCTTTTCATTTTGCAATACTTGATTCGTTAAGTCGAGTAGCTTTTGATCCACCTCTTTCACGAGCTTATATAAGCGCTGGCGCCCATTCCAGCTGAAGCTGCGCTGTTCGGACAGCTGCAAGCCATGCTTGACTGCATCGTCCAATAAGGTTTTGACTAGCTTTTTGTATTTCCGCAAATCCTCAACTGAATGCGATTCAGCCAATACTTTTCCTTGGTCGGCAATTTGCTGGACAAGCTGCTGGAATCGCTCATACACTAAATCATCCTGCTTTTTGGCCATCACCTCAGCAAAGGATACGGAGGCAGAAGGAACCGTTTCCTTTGGCTGAGTTGTCTTGATTATATTCGGCTTTGTCACTTTTTGGACTTCCACCATACATCGCCTCTATTTCTGTTCTATGTTCTTTATGACGCGCAAAATTTCTCCGATCACCGCATAAAGCTGGGAAGGAACACGCTGCTGCGGGTCGGCTAAATGCTCGACAAGAGTGGCATCTTTTTGAATGGGAATACCTTGCTTTTCAGCGTGCTCGATCATTTCTTTTCCCATTTTTCCGCTTGGCTCAAGAGTTTCCAATAGACGCTCTGCTTCTTCTTCGTAGCGGCTTAATGCCGAAGCATATGTTTCATATGGATGCTTCATACCGTTATATCATAACCTTTCTCTTGAAGTTTCTCACTTGCGGACGGAATTTGTAAAGAGGAAGAAACCGCTGACTCCGTCATTTTCGCAAAGGTCATTTTCGTTACATGGTAGCCGATTTCATTTAAATGCTCCTTAGCGGCTTCCATGAGCGGCTTGAGCGCGCTTTCCACTTGCTCATGATCGGTCTTGACCGTAATCGCTAAGTTGCGTTCCGCAGCTTGCAGCAGCAATCCGATTTTTCCGTATTGTTCCGTATCCAATAAAAAATATAAGCTGCAATTTTGCCAATCTAACTTTCCGTCCTCATTGCGCGAATTCAAATAGACGTGAACGGTTTCCATTTGATCTCGCATCATCAGTGGGAGCTGATATACCATAGTTTGCGTGTGGCTTTTTGCCTCAAACCGGCTCAATAGCTGCTGGCCTGTCAGATTTAAGACCGCCCGCTCTGCCTGCGAAGCTGTGCCGTACCCCCCCTCTCCGGCGCTGAGGAGCAGGGACTTCATGTTTTTGCTTGGCAGCGGTCCGGTTTGGGTCATCACGGCCTGCGCGATTTCTTTTTCATGATGCATCCCCAATAAGCGCAGCTGCTCAAATATCCCTCGGGCGGAAAAGTCATCCGCTGCTGCCGGAAGCAGCCGTCCTATTTGCCCAGCGAGCGGCTGATTAGACACGGAAGCAGATGGAGAGGCCTGCATCTCCGAGACAAAGCGCTGAATCTTGACATCCGCTGGTTGAAAACGGAGGGAGGAGACCGTCTGCCTTACCTCCTGAACGATGGATGCGGCATCGCTCCATTTTCCAGCTGAAATCAATTGCTTCGCTTCTGCCAGCTTTGCGCTTGCCTGAAGAAGCTGTTTTTCCGTTCCCATATCGGCAAACATCATGCATTCTCCGCGCAAAATCATGCGATCAAGCGTATAAACAGCCGCTTCGATCGACATCCTTGCTTGCGAACGGACCTGAGTCGAACGGGCGGTCAATATGGACGCTGTTTGCTCCAGCTTTTGGCCGGTCTCCCGCTGCCAGCTTTGAAACTCGCCCGTTGCTTGCGCCATTTTTTCCGTGACGGTTCGCACGACAAGCTCCTTTGCTTGCGGCGTGATTCCGCTGAACCATTCCTCATGGCCGTACGTCCATTGAACCGTTTCCATATTGGTGCCTGAATCGGTTTCATTTCCGATCCAGCTTGATGTGTTTTCGGCAGCCGTTCCGTTTTTTTGGTCACTTGGAGGCTCCGGGCTTGTCTCTTTCACTGCTGGTGACTCCGTCGTCTCCTCCATGAGCTCCATCAACAGATCACCTAGCGGCTCTCCGTGCAGCGCTTCATGAACCGCTTGCATATGAAGGGACGTCAACGGAAGCTTTTTGCTGGCGAGAGCTTGAATCGTTTCCAGCTTTTCAGCCATTGTTCCTTTTGTTTTTTCCAAGAAGCTTTTGAGAGCCGCCCGCTCTGCCTGGGTCAGAAACAAGCCTTGCTTTCTTAGCAGCTGTTCGATTGGAGCCAACGAATTTCCGGCCATCGCTTGAGCGGCTGCCGAGGGCGAAACCGCTTTAACTTCAAGAACATCACGATCCATTCCCGTGATTTGGACAACGAGCTTTTCCTTGTCTGGGATGTCCCCTTGAAAGCGGACATAGCGATCCTGTCCTTTGATCGTCACAATCGCCTCACTTGCGCTGACTTTTTCCTTGATGGCCACAAAAACGGTATCCCCTTCTTTGAGCGGGGCCGTTCCATCCTGGGAAGCGATGGATGTCTGCACCATCCAATCATGATAAATTTGCATGGTTTTCACACTCCGCTCTCTGATCTATGCTCAAGCATGTTGATGAACAGTCTTATTCCATAAAAACGCGCCTCTTCGTGCACAAAACGCCAACCATGAAAGAGCAGCGGTCTTGTGCAGCAACGCTGCAATCCATTTATTGTACTTATCAAAGCAATAGGATTTTTATACAAAAGCGAATCATCAACACTCATGTTTTTGCTACTTTTTATATCGGCAAATCACGATGAATGTTTATGAGCCAATCCAATCAAATTACGACCTCGCGAGGGTAAAAGAGGAAACGGCGGCAGCGCCCGCTTCCCGCAGCATTCGAGCCGCATGGCGAACCGTGGTTCCCGTTGTGTAAATATCATCGATCAGCACGATAGAAGCATCGGCGGGCAGCAATACATCCGAACGCAAGTGAAAAACACGATCCGTTTCAAGCCGCTCATGCCTTGATTTTTTTGACTGCTTTGCGGAATCGAATCGTTCTAATGCGTCTAAAATCGAACAGCCGAGCAATTCGGCAAGCGCTTTTGCCTGATTAAAGCCTCTTTCGTATAAACGTGCGGAACTTAGCGGGATCGGGACGAGAAGTGAATCGCGCGGAAAGTGGCAGAAAAATTCACGGCACATATCAGTGCGAAACGCTTCAACGAGCGCATAATCCCCACGAAACTTCCAGCGGGCAATCACCTCTTTCATAAAAGCATCGTACACGTATACAGATCGATTTTTCGTTAACACACCGCGCCATGCGTTGTCACGCTTCCAGCGGACACAATCGGCACATAATTCCCCTTGCCGATACGATTCGTCAACGCGGTCAAATGGACGACCGCAGCATTCGCATAGATCGCCAGCAATAAGGGCAAAAGAGCGGCGGCATTCATGGCAAAGCACATCTGTCTGTTTCAACATCAACAAATGTCTCCAACTCATTCGCTGCGCATAACGCCGATGGCACAACAAACAATGTTCACTCATGGACTCTTTAATAGCCCCCTTTCTTGAGCCAGACGGTTCATGCGAACGATCTGCCGTTTCGCGGCGACCATCGCTTTTGTTTTTCCGTAATGAAAAAAGCGGACGTCTCCGTTTGGATGCAGGGCGCTTCGTCCCACCCTTCCGGCAATTTGGACAAGCGCGCCCTCTGTAAATAGGTCATCCTCGGCTCCTAATACCGCCACATCGAGGCGAGGAATCGTCACGCCGCGTTCTAAAATCGTCGTCGTGACGAGAAGCGGAATCGCTCCTTGGCGAAAAGCGTGCACTTTTTCCTTACGGGCGCTATCCTCGGCGTGGACCCCCGCGATCCGCGCATCCAGCCGCTTAAGTATTTGCACAACCTGCTGCAGCAGGGCAATATGCGGAACAAATAGCAGGGCTGGTCTCCCTCCTTGGATTCTCTCATTTGCCCAGGCCAGCACATTGCGGGGGAGCCTTCCTTTTTGCACTTGCTTTCGCCAATGTCCGCACCATTCAAAAGCAGGGACCGGGAGAGGATAGCCGTGATAGCGCGCCGGAATCGTCGCCGCCATTCGCTTGTTCTTTTGAATTTCCCGTTGCCATGCTGGATGGGGAGTCGCTGTTAAATAAATCAAAGCGGACGGTTCACAGCGGGCTTTGGCAGCTGCATATTGCAGCATCGGCTCCACAGAGTAAGGAAAAGCATCGACTTCGTCGATGATCATGACATCAAACGCGCGATAAAAACGAAGCAGCTGATGCGTGGTCGCCATGACAAGAGGGGCCTGTTTGAAACGATCCTCGCTTCCGCCATATAAAGCAATGACAGGAACCGTTGGAAACGCCTGCTTGAAGCGCGGAGCCAGTTCTAATACGACATCCATTCTGGGGGTAGCGATGCAGACGCGTCTGCCGCGCTCTAGGGCATGGGCGATGCCGGGAAAAAGCACTTCTGTCTTCCCCGCCCCACAAACAGCCCAGACCGTTAATTCATTATGGCGGTCTATGGCTTGCTTGACCGCTTGCGCCGCCGCTTGCTGGGCATGGGAAAGTTTGCCGCTCCAAACAAGCGGACGGTCATAAGCGATTCGCTTTGGGCTCACACAAGAAACGACAAGCGGAGTACATTCGCTCACCCTTCCCATCATCAAGCATTGCCGGCAATACGTACAGCTCTCTTCACAGCGGGCGCAGTGAAAGGAGGCAAAAAGATGGGCGCGCTCATTTCCGCATCGTTCACAGCGATAATCGCCGCGCTCGGTTTGAGTAATGCCTTTTTGATAACGCAAATAACCATTTTCATAATGGGCCTGAATCTGTTCCAGTGAAAAAGGGAGGTCATCTATGAGAAGCTGTTTGCCTTCAAGAAAGGCAAGAAGAGTAGGAGAAAAGGGAAATTCGGGGTTTTTCTCGCAAGAAGGGAGATCGGGCAGACGGCTAATCGGCCGGCGGTCTTTATGCTTTTCCTTTGCCAGCGCTTCTGGAAGCCATTTGCCCTGTTCAAACACAAAACGCATCTTATCCCTCCATGATTCATTTTGGCGAATCGTTGCCTAAAGAAAAAAGCGGAACTGACGGTTTTCGGTTGAAGACAAAGCCCACAGTAGACTTTGGCTTCAACCATTTTAACAGCCTTTATGGATTGCGTCGGTTGCATCAAAACGCTTAGCAGATCAGGAACGCAGCCGAGTGAAAACGCGAACCGAACTCAAACGTTCATGAGCCGATGATGCAAGATGAAAGCGTTTATCAACATTCTGAAGCGGTCCGTACTGCTTGCTTCGGCAGCATTGATGCTTTTTCGGTTTCCCGCTGATGCCGCCGATCGATGGCTTGGCGATTGGCATGTGGACGGTCCCATCCGTTTAGATAAGGGACTTGATGTCCCGTTCCATGATGATGAAGCTCTTTATGGGCGATACCAAGTGAGCCCGAGCGCGCCTTCGCCCAGATGCGTCCCAATGACCGGGCCGAAATAGCTGATCAAAAATTCCACATTCGGATAGGTTTGCGCCAGCTCCTGCTTCCACGCCTCCGCTTCCTCCAAGCGGTTCGCATGGATAATCGCCGCTTTCAGGGGCACTCCGAGCTTGGCATCCTCGGCGAGCAGCTCCTCGATCCGCTTGATCGCTTTTTTGCGCGTACGGATTTTTTCAAACGGCACAATGACTTTGTTTTGAAAATGAAGCAGCGGTTTCACCTGTAAAAGGCTGCCGATAAACGCTTGGGCACTGCTCAGCCGTCCGCCGCGCTGCAAATGGATTAAGTCATCCACCATAAAATACGCGCGCAACGAGGTTTTGATTTCGTCCAGGCGGGCAATAATCTCTTGGGGATGCTTGCCCGCCAGCGCCATTTCAGCGGCCTCCATCGCATAAAAGCCTTGTGCCATGCAGCTGATCTCCGAGTCATACGCGTACACCTGAAGGCCTTCTACCATGCCTGCTGCCGTTAACGCCCCTTGATACGTACCGCTTATGCCGCTTGATAAATGAATGCTTACCACCGCGTCATATTGCTTGGCCAGCGTTTCAAACAGCTCAACAAATGCGCCGATCGACGGCTGCGATGTTGTCGGCAAATGTTTATGCTGCCTCACTTCTTCGAAAAATGGCTCCGCATGAATATCCACTTCTTCCCGATAGGCTTCATTGCCAAAGGAAACGCTTAATGGAATCATATAAATGTGCAATGCTTCGCGCACGTCTTTCGGAATATATGCCGTACTATCCGTGACAATCGCTGTCCTCATCATTCATACCTTCCTTATTTTGATTATGGCCTTTGCTGATCCATCGTCACAGCGGATACGCTGCACCAATTCGCTCATGCAGGACCTTTCTCATTTGACTAGCCTGTTCTTTCAGTTTGTCCCCATCGGCATGAGCGAATGGAAACGGTCTGCATGTGGATGATCAGCCCGTCTTCCTTACCTCCATTGTAGCGGAAAAAAAGATGGATTTCATTACAAAAAAAGGCTGCCGAATTCTCGACAGCCTTGGCGCTCAGCGGACCTCCACCCATCCGTTTTTGATCGCCACAACAACCGCTTGTGTACGGTCATTTACATTTAGTTTTTGAAGAATATTGCTGACATGATTTTTCACCGTTTTTTCACTTATAAACAACGCCTCGCCAATGCCGCGGTTGCTTTTGCCGTCCGCAAGAAGCTGCAGCACCTCACACTCCCGGCGCGTTAACAAATGCAGCGGCAGACATACCTCGCGCGATGTTTTTTCGACCTTCTGGCTCGTTCCTGCGGCAAGGCGGCGGTATTCTTGAATTAAATTATGCGTGACACGCGGATGTAAATAAGATCCGCCTTCTGCTACGACCTTGACCGCTTCTATCAATGTATCCGCATCCATATCCTTTAATAAATAGCCTGTCGCGCCTGTTTTCAGCGCATGCATCACATAATTTTCATCATCGTGAATGGAAAGGACCACCACCTTTGTGTCAGGGTACGTTTCCACCAGCTGCCGCGTCGCTTCCACTCCATTCGTATTCGGCATGTTAATATCCATAATCACGATATCCGGCTGATGCTTTTGCACCAACTCGAGCGCATCACTGCCATCCGCTCCCTCAGCTACTACCTCAAATTGTCCTTCGAATTCTAAAATCCGCTTGACTCCTTCGCGAAATAATTGATGGTCATCAATAATAACGATGCGTGTTTTCATTGATCGATCCTCTCCCTTCTTGTTTGTGTCGTTTCTAACAGCGGAATTTGAATAAACACGGTTGTTCCCACACCCATTTGTGAACGGATATTCATCGTTCCTTCCAATAATTCTACTCGTTCCTTCATCCCAATCAATCCAAAGGAATTTTCCTTCTTTTTCTTCACATCAAATCCTTTTCCATTATCTTTAATCATTAGGAAAAGATACTGCTGCTTCATTTCTACCTTCACTTGAATCTCAGATGCCTCCGCATGCTTCAGTGCGTTTTGCACCGATTCTTGGACAAGGCGAAAAATCGCCACCTCAAAATGGGCAGGCAATCGTTTTTCCTCCCCAATATGTACAAAAGAAATTTTCGTTTGCTGGTTATACTCCTCAACATTTTGCAAATATTTACGGAGGGTAGGTATTAAGCCCAGATCATCAAGCGCCATTGGTCTTAAATCATAAATAATTCTTCTCACTTCGTAAAGTGCAGAACGTACCATTTTTTTAAAATCCCGCAATTCTTGAACCGCTTCATCGACACTGCGTTGTCGAATAATCCGCTCCATTAAATCCGAGCGCATCATCACATGGGCGAGCATTTGGGCAGGACCGTCGTGAATCTCTCGCGATAAGCGGCGGCGTTCCTCTTCTTGAGCTTCGATAATCCTTAAACCGAACTCCTGTTTTTGTTTGGCCCCTTCTATAAACTCGCCCACTTGGCGAAAGTCGCTGTTCAAATAATTCAGGACAACGGTGATTTGTCCAATTAAATGATCGGCGCGTTCAATGGTTTCTTTTAGCGCGGCTAAACGCCGTTCCAATTCATCGCGCCGCAGCCGCAGCTGCCTTTCTTGCTCGCGAATCATCGTCAGCTTCATTTGCAGCTCGTGCGCGATTTCATAAGCCTCGCGGATTTCCATTTCGGAATAGCGTGAAAAATGGCGGTTCACCTCTGATAAGCGCTGTCTGGCCAGACGCGCCTGCACCTCCAGTCGATCTGCTTCATCGATAATCAGGCTGACTTGCGTTTTTGTTTCCTCTAGCTCCTTGATCAAATGCTCATACTCATGGCGGGACCGTTCGCCAATCTGAAAAATTTCATCTTTGCTATGATGAACCGTTTTTACCATTTTTTCGACAATTTTATCTAATTCCTTCGCATTTAATTTTTTTGGCAAAGACATACGAAATCCTCCGTGCTTATACAAAAAAGTATCAAGAGATCATACAAATTTTTCTAACGAAAAGTTTTATTTGAAGGAAAAAAGCTGTCGATTTATAATAGAAAAAGATGCTTTTTCGCTACCTGTTCCCGACCGGTAGGCGACGGCATATACTTGTTTTTTTAAGTATAGCATGTTTCACGCAACTTATCGCCAAAAATTGAATTGGTAATAAAAACATATGCAACAGCGTGCCGCATGATCGCGAGGTGTTTCATCATTGCTGCATAAATATTATACCGTAAAAGGATATGGAGAAAGTGAAATCGTGATCGAAAAATCGCGATTCATTTGTTATGCCAATCGGGCAACAACGGAAGAGGAAGCGACTCAGTTCATTCAAACGATCAAAAAAAAGCATTGGGATGCGACGCATAACTGCTCTGCTTATTTAATCGGCGAGCATGACCACATCCAAAAAGCGAATGATGACGGTGAACCGAGCGGCACGGCTGGGGTTCCGATGCTCGAAGTGCTTAAGAAAAAAGGACTAAAGGACACCGTTGTCGTTGTGACTCGCTATTTTGGCGGCATTAAGCTTGGAGCCGGCGGTCTCGTCCGCGCTTACAGCAAAGCGGTATCCGAAGGGCTGAAAGCAGCGGAAATTGTTGAACGCCGCCTCATGCGCATTATGCATGTTGCGATCGATTACAATTGGCTTGGCAAAGTGGAGAATGCCCTTCGCTCCTCCATTTATGATGTGAAAGCCATTCACTATCTAGATCATGTCGAAATCGAGGTATTTGTCGAAGAAAACAACAAGCAGCCGTTTTGCGAATGGCTCACCGATTTAACCAATGCAAGGGCGGACATTCAAGAAGGGGAAGTCACCTATATGGAAACGACCATTTCTTAGCCTCCCTTTCACCACTCTTAGAAAAAAGAAGAGGAGAACAATCAATGACCAATAAACGAACCTATCGTAAAAAGCAAAAAAAGAAAAAGCGCAGAAAGCGCATATTATTATGGATATTGACGCCTATTTTGCTGCTTGTGCTGGGAGCTACTTGCTACGCTTCGTTCCTTATGCATAAGGCGGAATCTGTGATCAATAAATCGTATGAGGAGATCAAAGGACGAGACCAAGATCGCCCAAACCTGAAAATTGATAATTTCTCCATCTTGTTTATCGGCATTGATGACAGCCGTTCGCGAAACTTCAAAAGCGATACACGCTCAGATGCGTTAATGCTAGCGACATTCGATGCCAAAAAGAAATCTGTCAAATTAGTAAGTATTCCGCGTGACTCGTATGTATATATTCCGTCAGAGGAAAGACGGGATAAAATCACCCACGCCCACGCCTTTGGCGGTGTAAAAGGAACCATTGAAACGGTTGAGCAGCTGTTTGATATTCAAATTGACTACTATGTCAAAATGAACTTCTATGCTTTTATGGACGTGGTGGACGCCTTAGGCGGAATTGAAGTAGAAGTGCCATATAATCTTAAAGAAAAAGATTCCGAAGACCATCATAATGCGATTGTTCTGAAAAAAGGATGGCAAACATTAAATGGCGAGCAAGCGCTGGCTCTTGCCAGAACAAGAAAGCTTGATAACGATATCGAGCGCGGAAAGCGCCAGCAAGAAATTTTAAAAGCCATTATAAAAAAAGCAAGCAGCGTCCGTTCGATTACCAAATATGATGATCTGTTAGAAGCGATCGGAGACAATATGAAAACGAACTTAACGTTTGATGAAATGAAATCGCTGATTTATTATGCAACAAGCAGCGAAGGAAAGCTTAATATTGAATCCCTTCACTTACAAGGAACCGATGATTACATTGACGGAGTTTACTATTATAAGCTCGACGAACAGTCTGTCGAAGAGATCTCTCAAGAGCTGAAAAATCATTTGCAAGGGCTGGATACTACTACTTCTACGGACAACAGCGATTCAGGAGCCAGCAGCCAAACAGATCACGCTGATGACGACGGACAACCATAAACAAACACAAAAAACCGCCTTGCATAAAAGCAAGGCGGTTTTTTTAATTTTGTTTTCCATTCGCGTAGCGAATCACACGCATGATTTTCAAAATCGGGCGATAATTCGCATCCACTAAACCGATCTTCTCCGCAATAATCTCAAGGGCAAGCAGCACGACAACCAATATAATCATCGATACCCAAACAGCGGCCTGCGATAAAATGATCGCCAGCAGCCCAAAAACGGCGCTCATGCCGTAAATAATCAGCACGGTCTCCCGATGGCTGTATCCGAGCCGGAGCAGACAGTGATGCAAATGAGATTTATCAGGAGCCGAAAGCGGCTGCTTTTTCACAATGCGGCGAATGATAGCAAAAAATGTATCCGAAATCGGCACACCGAGAATTAACACCGGCACGACAAACGAGATAAACGTAACGTTTTTAAAGCCTAACAGTGACAATACGGAAATCATATATCCTAAAAAGAGCGCCCCTGTATCTCCCATAAAGATCTTTGCCGGATGAAAATTGTACAGCAAAAATCCCAAGGTGCTCGCTAAAATAATCAATCCCATCGAAGTGACGAACCAGTCTCCCATAATCAACGCCATTCCAGAAATCGTGATTAAAGCAATCGCTGAGACACCGGCTGCCAAGCCATCTAGCCCGTCAATGAGGTTGATCGCATTCGTAATTCCCACAATCCATAAAATCGAAATCGGTATGCTTAACATTCCAAAATGCAATTGCCCGCCGAATGGCAAATTAATAAAGGTCACTTGTACACCGGCAATGACAACCACGATAAAGGCGGCAACGAATTGGCCTAAAAACTTCACTTTAGCCGGCAGTTCGTAGATATCATCCAAGATCCCAACGGCCACAATGATCAGACTGCCTAATAAAATATAAAGCGAATCTTCGTTCCAAGGCCGTAAAATCAAATATCCAATCATGGCGCTGACATAAATCGCCAGCCCTCCTAAACGCGGCATAATTTTTTGGTGTACTTTTCGTTGATTCGGTTTATCTGTGGCTCCTACAAGAAAAGCCAATTTTTTCACAAATGGAGTAAAAATAACGGATAACGCAAAGCATATAAGCATCGTTAAGTATAGATATAACATGGGAACCCTCCCCTATGTCCTAGGATAACCATTAATGTCACATTCAAACCAAAACCGTTCATTGCCAAATTTCTCAGTACAAAAGCCCACAGCGTCGATTATAGCATATTCAATCTATGACATAAACAAAAAATTTCTTAAAATCTAGTGACTTCGCGGATGTTCGCGGATATAACCCCATTATATATCATTTAAATCCCAAGAATCGACAGATAACGCAAAAAAAAAAATCAGCTTGTCGACAAAGTCGACAAGCTGAAGGTTTTTTAAAAAAAGCCTTATCCTTGCGAAAGCAAGCCCGCGGTTCGAAAAAGAGCATAGGCAGTCACGGCAAATAAGCAGCCCGCAAGACATAAATCAAGTAAATCATAGCCGGTATGAATCCATAAGCGGCTCAGCCAAACGACGGCCGTCACGATGAGAAGAGACAGGAGCAATTTTCCCCATAGCGCTCCTGTATCCATTCGCAGCTTTAACTGACGCGTGCCAAGAACGAGCAAGGAAAAGAATTGGAATAAAGCGCTAATCGTCGTTCCCCAGGCGATGGAGGCCGCTCCATATTGGTCAATAAAAAAGGAAATGAGCGCAATATTGACGCCAAAAACAGCCACGATCCCTGTGGCGACTGGCGCGAACGATTTCTCCATCGCATAAAAAAAGCGCGTGACAAACAGATTCGCTGCATGGGCAAACATGCCGATCACAAAGATTTTCAGCATCTCCGCCGTCATAGACGTCGACTGCGCCGTAAACGATCCGTACTCAAAAATGATTTTTACAATCGGTTCCGCATATACATAAACAAAGACAGAAACAGGCACAATAAACATGATGAGCAAACGCAGACCTTTGAAAAAGATTTGCGAAATTCCTTCATAATCCTGTTCAGCCGTCTTTTTAGCGAGCAGCGGATAGATCACCGTCGTCGCCGCTGTCATTAAAATCATTTGCGGAAGCTGAACAAGCTTCGAGGCATAGTTCAGCGCAGCGACATACCCGTCATCCAGCTGCGAAGCAAACATGCGCTGGGTAAAAAAATAAAACTGCAGAGTCGCTCCGCCCAATAAAACAGGCATAGCGATCTTAAGCATGCGAAGCACGTATTCCTTTTCCGAAACATGAAAACGGAGACGGAAACAGAGCACGCCGCTCTTATACATATAATAAACGAGCACAGCCACCATGATCGCAGCGCTGACTGTCGCTCCCCATCCATACGCATATACGCCGATGGCCGGATAAAGGAGGACGGCGATGAAAATAAAAAAAGCATTGTTGGCCAATGTGGCAAACGAGGCGCTATAAAATTGGCCGCGCACATTCAAAATGCCGGAAAACCACATCGAAAAAACAAGAAAAAGGGTTGCGGGAGCCATCATGAAAAACAATTTCGATGTCATCGCCACTTCAGACGGATGGAGCCCATTAAAAAAGAGTTGGACCACCTGCTTTGATAAAATCATAAACAAGCCTGTTAATCCAACGCAAAACAGGAGCAAATAGGTGAAAATGACATCGTGAAACCGCTGCTTATGGATGTCACGATCCATTTTGCTATATACGCTAATATAAGCAGTCGCTACAGCCCCTCCCAGCACGGAGTAGACAAAATTAGGAATGGTATAGGCTAAAATGACGCTATCGGCAAGCGATGACGTGCCAAATTGATAACCGATGACAGCTTCTCGAACAAAACCTAAAAAACGCGAAAGCACATTGACAATGGTGACTACTCCAATCAATTGAAAAAAACGTTTTGTACTCACAACCTCACCTGCCGAATCTCTGCTTTCATTTATGCATGCTTATCAATAAATGAACGAATAATAGAGACAATTTCATCATTTCCACTGACAAACGGAACAGGTTCAAACTGCTTGGCTTTTTTCAGCACTTCGCTGAAATCTTCGTTTTCATACCATGCTAAAATGTGTCCCGTCTTTTCAAACTGCTGCACGATTTCCAGCTGATGGTCATCGTTGTGCTCTCCATATTTCATGAGACGAGGGGCAGCAATCATTTTCTTGCCCATTTTTGCCCCTGTCGTAATGGATCCTGTTCCTCCATGAGTAATAATCATGCTCGCTTCCCGGTACAGCCGTTCCATTTCCTCATAGCTTGTAAATGTCATCATGTTCATATGTGGCGATTCGTAAGGCGTATGCCCTTGCTGCACAATCACTTCTTCTTTAATATTTCCAGAGATAATTTGCTTTTCTACTTCCCGCAACAGCCTCGTAAAAGGCAGCTCATGAGTTCCCAACACAACAAAAATCAATAGATCGAACCTCCATAAACCGCTTTCGGGTAATGTTTTTTCATTGTTTCCCACTGCACAATGAATAAATCAGCAATTGGATACACCAATTTTCCTGAAATCGTCGGAGTCGTGGTTTTCGCAAAGCTCTCGATAAAAATGACTTTTTTGCCAAACAACTTAGCAATATAACACATGGGCACGGCCGTATGAGCGCCTGTTGTCACCACAACATCCGGCTTTTCGCGAAGAAAATAATACAAAGACATGATGACATTATAGGAAAATTTAAAAATATATCGGAACGGATAATTCCTTGCTCCATACATTAAAAAAGAAATCTTATACTGTTTGCTCAATTCTTTCGTGATGACCGATTTTTCCGTTACAATATGATAATCGTACGCAGAAAAAAGAGGCTTTAATTGCAACAATTGCGTTAAATGCCCTCCAAGGGAAGCAATAAATAGCACCTTTTTTCTGTCTTTGTTTTTTCTACGCATCCCGTACTCCCTCCGGAGGTGAATAAAGTTGAATCACTCGTTCAACGATTCGCTTTCCATCGTTCTCTTGAGCGCGAAGCTCACCTTTCTGAATTAATTGTTCCCTCATTTTCGCATCGCTAAGCACTGTTTTTATTCCTTCATATAATGATTCCTTGTTACGGGGCTCGACCAATATACCGGCGCCGCCGCTCAATAAATAAGAAAGTCCGCCGACATCGCTACCGACCACCGGCGTATGGCAAGACATCGCTTCTAAAGCAACAAGCCCGAATCCTTCCAAATGGGAAGGCAGCACAAACACTTCAGCCGCCGACATCCACATGGCTAGCTCTGATTGATTCATCGCATCCAGCATGTGAATATCCTGCGCACCGCTTTGTTCCATTCGCTGCAAAAGCCGTTGATAAAACGCTCCATCTTTTTTCTGGCCAATCATATAAAGATTGGCGTTCGGATACTCCTGTTTCAGCATAGCAAATGCATCAACAAGCTCAAGCAGCCCTTTTTGCTCAATCATGTTGCCGACATATAAAACAGGAATCACATCGTCGGCTATTCCGCACAGCTTACGCGCCTCTTGTTTGTTCATCGGCTGAAACACTTCGCGATTGACTCCCATATTAATAATCGAAATTTTCTCTTTCGCCACGCCAAATTGCTCATAAATCTCTTCATAAAGCTTCGGTCCTACCGCAATCACGTGATCAGCTTCCTGAAGAATATATTTTGTCCATTGCCAAATTCTCTTACTTTTATGCGCCATTCGTTCAATATCTCCGCCATGCGCCGTCACAATGAATCTCGTTTTCCAAAGCTTTCTATATAAAAGGCCTAATATGCCTGTCGGAAAAACATAATGGACATGAACGACATCATACCGTCTTCCGCAAACCACCGTATGAATTAGCACTTTCAACAGCCAAACCAGATATTTGATCAGAACCGCTTGTTTTTTCATACTTGGATTGGTTACAGCAATGACATCAACATCCAATCCCGCCTTCTGTAAAGCGACGACTTGATTTTTTACAAAAATCCCAAAAGCTTTTGCCTTTTCAGTCGGATACATATTGCTAAGCACTAATACTTTTCGATTAGACATGCTTCTCACCTATTATCCTCTGTAACAGTTGTATTCCCTTCTCGGCCTCGTTTTTCATATTCTCAGATATCAACTCGATACGCTGCTGGACTTCCGGCCAATTCTTTTCGATTTCATTGACCATTTGCAGCATCAACTGATCATCTTGTGCTAATTTCTCGATCGCAATATAGCGATCAAGCTGCTGAATAGCAGTCAGAAAATGCTGGACCTTCGGGTGATACCCGACACCAATCACCGGAGTTTTCGCAGCGATTCCTAAAATAAGAGAGTGCAGCCTTGTCCCAATCACGAGATCATGCGACTCACAAAGCGATAAAATCTCACTCGGATATAAATTTTGATCGATAATGACGACTTTATCGCGATATTGCATGAAAGAGGCAATGTCTTTTGTTACTTGCACATCTTGGGGATATTTTGTCGAAAAAAATGTAATATGAACCCCTTTTTGACGAATGAGTTCATCTAAATTTTGCGCCATGCCTGAAATATATTGCTGATACTTCTGTTCATCTGTCGTCGGCCAATATTGGGAGCTGTAGTACGGAACAGCTGTCACAGCAATTTGGCGAACCGAATCTCGCTGCATTTTTTTCGATGAACGTGCTAAAAATAGAGCTGGATCGCCAATGACCTCAATCTCTTTTTTTACTTGGAGCGATTGAAGCAGTTTCCTTGAACTCTCGTCTCTTACAGAAATTTGCTGGGCCTTTTTCAGCAGCTGTTTAATAAAAAAAGCACCTGCCTTTGTACGGATCGGCCCTGCACCTACTCCATAAATCACGACCTTGCATCCGGCGTAATGTCCTAGCATGCCGAGCGTTGCATACAACGGTGCATCTCGTTTATATAAATCCATTAATAAACCGCCGCCGCCAATGATCAGCACATCCAGTTCCTTCATTCGCAAATAATTAGCCTTAAGGGTAGCTAAAATGGTAAGCAGAAGGCTTTTTTTTCGCGAAAGAAGCGGAATGGCTCGGACTCCATACCGTTCCTCTGTATTTTCAGGATTATGGCTAAAAATGACGATATCCGTTTTGCTGATCGCCAATTCTTCCGTCAATTGCTTGAGAATCCCCATCAAAATTGCTTCGTCGCCATTATTATGATGTCCGTAATTACCAATAATCCCTATTTTCATAACAAAGCACCTTTAACTTATTATTTATTCAACTTTTACATTATACTATCGTTCACTCATAGGTAAAAGCCTTTATCACGATTCCATTATATCAATTTTTCATCTAGCAAAAAACAATGGGGGCTAATCATCGAAAGCCCCCATTTGTCTTATTTTTTATAGTACTGCACAATTCCATTATAAATGGATTCAGCGAAAATATTCTGAAATTGGTCGGAAGTGAGTTTTTTGACGTCTTCAGTATTCGAAATAAACCCTAATTCAACAAGAATGCTAGGGACGGTATTGTTACGGATGACATAAAAGGCTTCATCCTTGACTTTGCGGTCCACCATATTCGCATTAGCCACAATTTGCGCCTGAACTTCCTTCGCTAATAAATAGCTTTCATATCCGTTCGGATTCGTCGAAGTATCATAGTACGTTTCCGTTCCTTTTGCTGACGGGCTTGCAGAGTTTACATGGATGCTGATAAACAGCTCCGCATAATTTTGCTTAGCGATATTGACCCGTTCTTCCAATGTCGGATACGTATCGCTCTCTCTTGTCATGATGACCTTGGCACCCGCCGCTTCCAACTTCTGCTTCAGCTTTTTCGCAACAGATAGAACGATGTCTTTTTCTTTGGCGCCATTTCCGATCGTTCCCGGGTCTGTTCCGCCGTGTCCCGCATCCACTGTAATAATCCGCCCAGCCAACACGCTGCCGCTTACATTCTGCAATTTTAAGTATGATTTATGTACATAGCCGCGCAAGTTTCCATATGAAATTTTCGCCCAATAGCCTTGAATACTATAAACATTGACAATGGTTCCGTTGCTGAGCTGGCCTACAACCGAAGCGTTCGTCGATCCAGATGAACGAACATTTAACGTTTGGGCGGTGACTTTTCCTTTCGCGATGACCGTACCTTCATCCGCGCTGCTCACCGGCAAACGAAACTGATCGCTCATCGCCCGCGCCAAAAAGGCAGAAAACTGTTCTCTGGAAATATAGGATTCCGGCATAAATTTATTTCCGCTTCCATTGGAAATTCCATTGTAATAAAGCTTCGTTATATAGGAATAAGCCCAGTAGCTTGAGCTAACATCAGTAAATGGGTTTTTCGCATTGGCCGGAGGATTAGAAAGTGAAAAAGTAAGAGCGAGCACTTTGCTCATTTGCGACCGTTTCAATTTATCATTAGGGTGAAAGGAGCCGTCGTCGTATCCTGTGAAAATGCCTTTTTGCGCCGCAAGGCTAATCCAGCGAGCCGCCCAATGGCTTGATGGAACATCTTTAAACTTGACTTGAATGGTAGTTGGTTCCTTTTCACCAATCGCGAGCATCAGCATTTTGGCCGCCTGCGCCCTCGTCAAAGAGTCCGACGGACGAAACTGCAATTGGCTGCCTTGCTGATATCCTTGAATGATCGAACGCTGATACAAAAATTCAATTTCCTCTTTTGCCCAATAGCCTTCAGGTACATCGGAAAAAACCGCGCCTGAGGAAGCAATTGCAAACGAAGCAACGTGAGCAGCTGTCTGATCGGGGGGAGCCTGATTAAAATCTTCAATTTTTAATAACTCGTCGTTTTGCTCAGCCGCATAAGCATTTGCCGCAAAAGGCAGCGACATAACAATGAACGCCAGAGCCATTAACAAAAAACGCAATGAATCCCTCTCCTTCCTGATTTTTGGTGTTATATTCCATCTCAAATTGAATGTGACAGCTATATTTTTCCACTCTATGTTTCATTCTATGAAACTATGTCCAAAACTTCAACCCTCATTTGACAATAAATGACGCAAAAATGTCGAAAAATAAATAATAGAAGAATCGATAGGATTCTTCTATTTTTGTAGATAATCAGAGGCCCTTATCAGCAATGCAGCAAATTGGGCGCGAGTTAAATATTCATTAGGATGAAAATAGTCTTGCTTAGAAATAATACCTTTGTCCGCCAGTTGTTGAACGGCATCATAAGCAAAATGACCCGGATCAGAGAGGTCTTTAAAAGGATAAGGCGTCCCGCTAAATGGATGCTCGCTCAGCTTTAATGCACGCGCCAGCATAACCGCCATTTGCGCTCTCGTCACAAGCTTTTCGGGAGCAAAGCTTCCATTGCTATAGCCCGTTACTACTCGCTGGTCGTATGCAGCATAAATCGAAAGCGCTCCTGCCAAATCGATCGGCACATCGGCAAATGGCGGCTGAATATGATGAAGCGGCCAATGAAACAGCCTGTTCATCATCATCACTGCATGCCGTCTTGATAACGATTGGTTTGGCCGAAACGTGCCGTCTGTAAAACCGTTAATAAGCTTTTGTTGGTAGGCTCTCTGAATTTCTTGATAAGCCCAAAATGAAGCAGGCACATCTGAAAACGATGCCGAAGACGAGTCCGCCGTTTTTATCAACCGTTCGTCAGTTGCTAAAATCGTACCTGCGTCATCCACTGCGATCACCTTTAACGTTTTTTCGTTCCTTCCTGAGCGAATATCCGGCAGCGTCACTGAAATCCATGTGCGATCTGCCTTTTTCTTTAAAATCAACTGATCGTCCAACCAAATATATACATTTTTCCCGACAAGCCCATCCGATACGCCAAGAAGCTGTGACTGAAAGAAATTCAGTTGCTGTCCATTTTTGATGGTGAGCCAATCCAGTGCCGCTTTCGGCGAAGCCTGCAGCGCCTTAGCGATCTGAATGGTCCCATAACCTGAATGGATATCATAGCCTTTTTCCCCTATATCGAAGGCTGTTTCCGAAAGCATCTTACGAATCTGGATCACATCCAGCTCTGGATGCTCCGCTTTCAGCATAGCTACCTCGCTTGTAACAAATGGCGTTGCCATAGAAGTGCCGCTTAAAGATTTATAGGTATCATTTAGAAAGGTACTGATAATATTGGCCCCAGGTGCACTGACATCCACTTCCCATCCGTAATCCGAATAAGGCAATACGCCGCCTTTTTCATCAATAGCCGCAACCGTTATCACGCCTGGATAGGAGGCAGGATAAATATCCTGCAGCGATGTTCCCCAATTACCCGCGGCAGCGACAACAGGGATGCCGTTCAAAAGTGCCTGAGAAATCGCTTGCTCTAAAACAAGCGTCTTCCCTTTCCCCGCTAAACTAAAATTAATCACATTGGCTCCCATAGCAACCGCATCATTCACCGCTTGGGCAATTTCAAAATCCCCGCCAGTCCCTTGCGCATCGAGCACTTTTAAAGGAAGAATATCAACAGGAGCGGACCCGGCTGCACCAACGATTCCTTTTCCGTTGTTCGGGCAAGCAGCAATAATTCCAGCCACATGAGTCCCATGTCCGTTCTCATCTACCGCCATCCCGTCTCCATCCACATAATCTTTTCCTAAGCTATAAAGAACATTTCCGCAAAAATCTTCGTGAACCGAAACGCCTGTATCAATCACCGCGACCGTCACATGGTTAACAGCGGCCGCTTTCTTCACGATCGGCTGCTTGGACCAGCCATTCGTTTGAATCAAAATATGGATCGTATCGTACGTACGATTTTGGGGCAGCAGCACGTCCAGTTGAGCCGTATTCCCTTCATTCGCTGCCAGCTCATTGCCTTGCCCATCTGTCACCTCAAGCCGCCAGTTTCCCTCCACGTGATCCATTTCCAGCGATAACCGCGATAATTTCATGCCATTCAATAAAAAAGAAAAGCTTGAAGCTGATAACGGCTGCTCCTCATATGTAAATGATTGATTCTGCACAATGACTTCCCGACCATCTAAAAGGTTTTGCCCGTCTCGTGACGGCGCAATCACCTCTGCACCTACCGTTCGCAGTCCCCATTGTTGAAAGAAGAAGGGATCATTAAAAGCCGTTGTTTCAGCCAGCGTTTTCTGGTAGTTAGGCTCTACCCTTGATACGATAGGCAATTGTTCAACTGCTTTGATTTCATCGCTGCTAAAACGCGCTTTGACCACAAAAGAGCTTCCGGTATCTTCCACTCGGCTTTGATACGTCTGAAGAAATTGCAAATAGTCGTCTTGCGTACGAAAATAAATCAGCCACTCTGATAACGCTTGGCCGTGAGCATAGGACCCATTGAAAACAAAAAAAAGAATAACAGCAAAAAAACCAAGGATGAGTTTTCTGTTCACACTGTTCACCGTCCTCATATGATCAATAAGGGATCGCCCATTCTCCATGAGTGATCCCTTCCTTTTTGGTTTATGGAAGACGCCTCTCTTCTGCAAGTAAATCTCGAACAAAAGCAGCCGCTCACCGCGTTTTTTTCTCCTATAATACAAATTCCATCCCCTTCATAAACATCCTTATGAAGAAGTTATGATTTTCGTTACCTAGCTTGAATCGTCTATTTTTCTATCACTCGTTACTTTGTTGTATACACTTTCTAGCAAACATGCTCCAATACGTTAAAACACCATTTGTCCCCTCATTATAGCGTATATGAAAACCGTTCTACAACCAATTCCATATATTTGCCAAAGAACTCTAAACACATGGCCCCAGATGGTCGACAAACATTCTTCACTATGATATCAGCGCAAATCTCAAGAAGATGTAAATGTAGGATCATACTAGGGAATTTTGGTAACTTTTTATCTATTAAATTCCAATTATCGTGAGATAGCCCCATCGAACTATGTCATTTTATTGGGAAAAATGATATAATTTGTTTTGTATCACTATAAATCTTACATAATTTTACTGGGGGATTGAGATGTTTGTGAAATTCAAAAAACTTTATAGTGTAGTTGCTGTGTTATTGCTGCTTATTTCCTATGCTTCACCTTCTATTTATGCGTCGGCAGCGACAGATAGTTCTGAACCACCCGCTCCATACATACAGGTCGTGCGAGACGGAACAGCTGTAAAGGAAAGTGAAGACACTCCGCCTATAGGCGAGTTAGCCAAAGGAGCGATTGTCAAAGTTGCCAAGATAGAAGGAGAACACGTTTATTTTCAGTGGGGAAAGGAATTAGCTTATGTCGATGTAGTGTATACACAACACATCGATCCTCCGTCGCCTGATGATTACTCATATAATTCTGATAACACTAATGACTCGTATGTGCAAATTCAGGAGAAATCGGCCGTTTATTCGCAAAACGGAGAAGTGATTGGATATTTACTTCCAGGCGACACCTATCCCATCTTCCAAGAAACGGACGAAGCCTTTCAAGTCGTGATCGGAAGCCAACTAGCTTATATTCAAAAAACCGCTTCGATTACAAAAACGGAGCAGCCAAGCGATCATCAGCCATCCGAAGCTGATTCCACGACATCAACAGATCCGGCAAACTCAACCGATTCAACAGATTCGGAAAGTTCAAGCAACTTAAACGAGGCTCCTTCAAGCCGGCCAACAGAAACAACACCAGCAAGCAAGCCGGCAGAGTCTGGACAAACAAGTCAACCGCGTGCATCTGTAGCAACGACTGCTGTACAAACAACGGCGTTTACTGCTAACATCAAATACTTCCAAGTCACAGTCGACAAATTGCCTGTCTACGACAACAGCACGGGTAAGCTCGTTCAAGTTGCCACCTTGGAGAAGGGGCAATTGTTTCCAAGAATAAAGGATTACGGCGCGAACTGGCATGAAATCCAATTCGGTTCTAAAACCGCTTATGTATTAAAAAGCAGCACCATTCCCGTCAGCTCCGCAAACTTAAAAACTAGCACACAGACGGGCGGCGCAAGCACTTTCACGACAACAGCCGATGCCCCAGTCTATGACAATTCCACTGGCTCGCTTATTCAAATCGCTACGATCCAAAAGGGGCTGTCCTATCCGATTATTCGAGACTACGGCAATTGGTATGAAATTTCAATTTCCGGAAGAATCGCTTATATCCATAAAAGTCTCGTGCATGTCGATTTTAAAAGCAGCGACCGCTACTTCTTAGTCGTGAATGGCCCTCTACCAGTCTATGACAATAGCACTGGGCAGCTCGTACAGGTGGGCACGCTTGAAAAAGGACAAGTGTTTCCAAGAGTGAAAGATTACGGCGCAAACTGGCATCAGATCAAGTATGGTAGCGGCTATGGATATGTGTTAAAGCAATCCACAGATCCTGCTACAAGCGCAAGTATCAAAAACTTAAATTCGTTAGCGCCGACTTCGCAATATTTTACGACCATCGCGGATACAGCTGTATATGACAATTCGTCAGGAAGTCTTGTGAAATTTGCGACCATTCAAAAAGGCGTGAAATATCCGATTTTGAAGGACAGCGGCAATTGGTACATGGTTGATGTGTCAGGACGAGCTGGATATGTCCATAAAAGCAGCGTCAAGCTTCCGTTCAAAACGACCGACCGTTATTTCGAAGTGATCGAAGATCGCGTGACTGTCTATGATAACAGTACAGGAGCGCTCGTGCCGGTTGCTTACTTGGAAAAGGGACAAGTCTTTCCGCGGGTGAGCGACGGAGGCAATTGGCATAAGATTAAATACGGGCAAAAATTCGGATATGTTTGGAAAGAGTCGACAAGACCTCCATTCCAAATCAATGTAAAAAATGAAAACCAAGGACTTCAGCCGCTAAACCAAACGTTCTTCACGCTCGCTGATGTGCCTGTGTATGACAAATCAACCGGCAGCCTCGTCCGCTTTGCCATCCTTAAGCAGGGACAAAGCTATCCGATCATTCGTGATGAAACAGACGCTGTCGTCATTGATCTGTCAGGGCGAATTGGATACGTTTTAAAAAATGACATTCAAGTCGGCCCAATTTTGCGTTACACACAGTATAACTTAACGCTTGATGAGATGCTGGCTATTCAGATGACGAAAAATCCGCAAACCGATCTGTACAGAAACCAAAAATCATATGTCCACTCCGCCTATGTTCAAGTACAAAACGCCACAACGTTCCCAACAAAAGGAACGGTTACCGCCACTACCTTGAACGTACGGGAAGGAGCCGGAGAAACTTACTGGATTGTGGGAACATTAAAGCAAGGAGCTGTCGTTAACATTAAAGCGAAGGTGGGCGATTGGTACGAAATCGACTTTGGCCCTTGGAAAAATGCCAAACAAGCGGATGTGCTTTCTTACCTCGATCCAAGCCGCTTTAGTCGCGACAGCAAGGAGTATTTTCAGTTTCTTGTATTATCAGAAACAGCCGGTGTTCCTGTCAGCGATATTAACAACAAAATTTTAGCCAACAAGGGCATCTTATCAGGCAAAGGCCAAGCATTTGTCGATGCAGCGGAACAGTACCATATCAATGAAATTTATCTCATCTCACACTCTTTATTGGAAACAGGGAACGGAACTTCCGCTTTGGCGAATGGCATCTTAGTCGATCAAGTCGACGGCAAGCCTGTCACTCCAAAAACGGTCTATAATATGTACGGCATTGGCGCTTATGACAGTTGTCCGAATACATGCGGGGCTGAATACGCCTATAAACAGGGCTGGTTTACTCCAGAAGCTGCTATTATTGGAGGCGCTCAATACATCGCCAGCCAATATATCAGCAACCCAACCTATAAACAAGACACGCTGTATAAAATGAGATGGAATCCAGCCAATCCGGGAACCCATCAATATGCAACCGATATCGGCTGGGCCGTCAAGCAAGTGGCCAATATTAGCCGCTTGTATGATTTGATCGATAACTATACATTAATTTTCGATATCCCTGTATACCAGTCAAGCAAATAAAGAAGAAATCCAAAATGAAACCAGTGGAGAAAATCGTGCCGATTTTCTCCACTGGCTTTTTCTGCTGCTTCTAAAACAGCAAGTTTCACGGATTGAAAAATCGCTCGATAACCTTGGAAGCGACGTGATTTCGAGGTTTGTCAACACACATTCGCGTCAGGAAAGTGGGAGGAGTTCCCATTCCTATGGCGCTACACATAAGTGGAGGTAGGAGATTTCTATGAAGCGAACATCTTATATAGTGGCAGCTATCTGTATGGCTCTTCTCGCTATAGTAGTCGCAGCCGCCCGCTGGATTCCGCAGCATTTTGAGAAAAAGATCGAAGCGACAGACGATCGCACGTTTTTTTGCCGTAAAGTTCACGGTCGACTTGAACCAGCCGGGAAATTGTATAAAAATCAGCCTTTTTATGCGATACAATACAACAAAAATTGGTATGTGACTGAAATTGGCGGCAAGCCATACTATATTTATCAACAGCGAGTGAAAGAGCTGAATCGTTCGTTTACTCTTTCACCGCTCGCATCACCAAAAGCGATTCAAACGGTTCGCCCAAAAGAAAACATCTGGGTCTATCAAGCCCCCCGCTTCGGCCAGCCGATCGGCGTCCTTTATAAAAATACGCCTGTTCAAGTGACCGCAATCCATGGAGATTGGTATCAAATCATGTTTGCCGGCACTACCGCCTATATTCATAAAAAACAGGTAGCCGGATTAGCCACTGCGGTGCCTATTATTGTCTATCATCATATCTTAAAAGAAAAAGAAAATCGAAAATATCATAATCCGACAGTGGTAAGCTATGAGGAATTTTCCAAACAAATGAAATTGCTGCATGATGATGGCTACCATACGATCACTCTTCATGATCTTGAAGACTTTGTTAAAGGGAAAAAGGACTTGCCTGCTAAAAGCATTATGATTCATTTTGATGATGGATTAAAAACCAATTACGTGTATGCCTATCCAGTGCTTAAAAAATACGGACTGCACGCAGCTGCCTTTTTAATCACAAGCCGAAACAGCCGTCCGTTGAAGCCATTTAACCCTGATGACTATCAGTTCTTGAACTGGAAGGAGATTGCGAAAATGGGCGATGTGTTCGAATTTGCGAGCCATACGCACGCTCTGCATAATCGCGGCAAAGACGGCATTGGCAATTTGGTTAAAGTGCCAGCAACGACTGTCAAAGCAGATTTACTGAAAAGCCGGCAGTTGCTTCATGGAACGACTTATTTTACGTATCCGTTTGGCCAGTATAAGCCGGAAACGATCGGCATATTAAAACAAACAGGGTTTACACTAGCCTTCACAACGAAGATCGGGACGGTGAAGCCTGGCGATGATCCATATCAATTAAAGCGCCATGGCATCACTCCAGACATGACGCTCGACGAGTTTAAAAAAGTCATTCAAGTGGTCGAATAGAGGCTTTTTGGCCTGCCGCACTCACCGTCATAACCGACGCGAAAATCATGCGGCAGCACAAGAAGCCTTTTTTACTGTTGCGAAGATTCCATGTCACTGAAACCATTTTCTAAGCCATTTATTCCATTTTAACAATGATCATTTACCGTACAGGAAGCAAAATCTCGGTATCGCCTTTAGGGGTTAGACACGAAATCCGACAAAAACCGACATATTCTTTCATTTTCTTGATGATGGACACCATTGACACTCTATTTGAACAAAGATGATGTATATGATGACAGAAGACAGATCAAGGCGGACTTGCCGATTGCCGAAAAATCTGCTTCTGTATGCCAAAGTACAAACCGGTCTTTGTTTGATAATAACCTCTACAATATATACATTATTAAAAATGTGGTCGGCAATGGACCCTTTTATCATATATCCACAATATAAGTCAATATCTTTCTTTCGACAAAAATCATCATTATTCAGTCAGCGTTGATTCATAAAAATAAAAAAAAGACCAGGCATATTCGCCTGGCGAAAAGCTGTTGGGTAACCATGAACTTCAGTTGGTAGCCTCATCAATGGTTTACCCACCAAAATCTTACCGTAATTACATTATAAAAATTTTGTCGAATTTTGTCTAGGTATTTTGTCGAATAAAGAATATTTTGTCGAATAATGTCGTAATTTTTTTCTAAAATGCCATAACCCTTCCTCTATATGAACATTATTCCTCATTTTTATCAATATTAAACACGTTTTTCTCGTGCGCTGTTCCTTATTTTTCCATTACACTTGCTTATATCCGTCATCGGGCAAGACAGCATAGCTACATAGGTCTTGCTTGTGCGCTCGCCAAAGCTCAGCCTTTTTGACACTTTGTTGTCCCAATCATCCGAAAGCAATAGAAGTTTATTCTTTACTGTCCACGTTGTTACATACATGACATATTCTACATTTCCTCTTTAGAATCCTTCTTCAGTCGGACAAAGCAAAGAAAACAAAACAGCAAGCCACCAGAACAAATCATTGCCCTTCTCCTGTCGGAATCGCTCTTAGGGAACACCCCCCACTCTGTTTAGAGGCGGGAGACTTTTCGATGGATGATGTTACATACTTTATGAAAATCATGTGAGTGTCCATCCCATGGGATTGAATGAATCACAACTGTATATAATTTTCAATTTAAGTGCTTATGCGTGTTCCAACACGTTTCAACTTATCTAGCGGAGTGAAATGACTCTTTAGTTGAATGGGCAAGTATGGCGCTTGGATGTGACCGAGACAAGTCCGTGATTTGCCGCCAATCGTCGAAAAAATCAAATTCCGCTTTTTGAGTCGGCCCTATGTTCCATCTTCTTATTCGATCTAGCTCATTCGCCAAGGGCTCCAATACCGAAATCATTAAGCATTTATATATAGAGAAAAAGATTATGCAAAAAGTCCTATAAAAACTTCCATACC
The DNA here is from genome assembly GCF_002075365.1 of Anoxybacillus sp. UARK-01. NCBI lineage: Bacteria > Bacillati > Bacillota > Bacilli > Caryophanales > Anoxybacillaceae > Anoxybacillus > Anoxybacillus sp. UARK-01. The sequence continues at coordinate 99,636 of NZ_NASY01000028.1, forward strand.
AACCATCCTGTTACGCATACATCCATCCAAGGTGACGAGGACAAAAAAGGTAACGTTGCCGCTGTTTTATGGAGTTTGTCCAAAATAACTTCTGGATCCTGTCTATGGATGAGTGAAAAGACCCACTTATAATTATTAATGATAATCATTATCATTATAAAACAGGGGGGCTCATTTATGAAAAAACGGAAGTGGCTTTATCGTAGCTTTATTGCTCTACTTATTGCGCTCTTAGCCATTGGTGGAGTGCAATCACCAGCCGCGGCAGCGACCAGCAAGACGACCAAAATTAAATATCTTGGAAAGACGTATACCGTTCCTGTGCCAGCGAAAAGAATCGTGATCACCGGAAGCATGGAAACGATGGAAGATGCCCTTGTGCTAGACGTGAAGCCGACTGGGGGCATCACGGTTGGCGGTAAGTTTCCAAGTATGTTCAAAAAAATTACCGGTTCTACGGTATCCATTGGTGAAAAAACCCAGCCAAACATGGAGGCCATCGTCAAGTTAAAACCAGATGTCATTTTAGCCTCGACCAAATTCCCGAAAGATGTGCTGAACAAATTGCAAAAGATTTCTACTACCATTCCCGTCTCCCACATTTCGACAGATTGGGAAGCCAATTTACGACTGCTCGCTACATTAACGGGAAAGAAACAACAGGCAGAGAACATCATCAAAAGCTACAAAACTCAACTGGCAACGGCTAAGAAAAAGTTAGGCACGAAGCTGAAAGGGAAAAAAGTGGTGGCGATCCGAATTAGAAATGGCAACATTATGATTTATCATAAGGATGTGTTTTTCAACCCTACGCTGTATAGAGATTTAGGATTGACGGTGCCAAACGAGATTAAAAAGGCGAAATCTCAGGAAGTGATGTCTCTTGAGAAATTCAGCGCCATGAACCCGGACTATATCTTTGTTCAATTCTCGACAGACGAAAACAAGAATAAGACGGATGCCTTGAAGCAGCTGCAAAAAAATCCGATTTGGCAAAATATCAAAGCGGTGAAAAATAAGAAAGTGTTCGTCAACGTGGTGGATCCGCTGGCACAAGGCGGCACAGCATGGAGCAAAACGAATTTCTTAAAAGCCGCTGTACCGATGCTCAGCAAATAATAGAATGTTTTCACACGATTTATGCAGACCAACTTTGGAAACAGTCTTGAGAACATCCTTTATGGCATGTTCAAAGTCTTTATGTATTTTCTGGAATGAATCGATGAATGGGCATGAAAAATCACAATCTATGAACATTCCTATTTATTTTCCAATAAATTCTTACTCTTTTCAAACTCTCAGCTTCTCTTTATAATGAAATTCGACAAATATATCTAAAGATTACACAGGGGGTCAAAATGAAACGTTTATTTCTTCGCGCATTGTTATTTTGTCTAGCCGCGGCATTCGTGTTGCCGGCAAATCTCACATCCGCAGCTGGTTCATTTTCCGATGTCAATTCCAGCTACTGGGCCTATAATGAAATCAACTATTTAGCCAGCAAAAAAATTATCAACGGGAAAAATGGAAAGTTCCTTCCGGAGGACTCCATTAAGCGCATGCAAGCTGCTGAAATGTTAGTGAAAGCGTTAGGGCTAGATACAAAAAACCGCCCAAATCCTAATTTCAAAGATCTTAAACCAGGCGATTACGGATATGAGTATGCAGCAACACTTGCAGACGAAGGCATCATGACAGGAAGCAACGGCTATTTCAAGCCTTGGGACACGTTAACAAGAGGACAAATGGCCAAAATCCTTGCTGAAGCCTATCATTTAGATTATGCCTTCGGCTCAGAATTTGACGATGTTGATGTCGAAAGCTGGTTGTACGATTATGTTTCTTGCCTTGTTGATAACAACATTACAACAGGATATTCCGATAATACGTACCGTCCGAATGCACCTTTGAAGCGTTCACAGTTTTCCGCATTCATGGCAAGAGTACTAGATGACTCATTTAAGCAGGCCGTATTGTTAAAAGCCGTCAGCTATCATTTCGAAGAAGATGGTAGCTTAACTCTTACAGTGGAAGCGAAAAACAACTTCTCTTATCCTGTTGAGGTCAACGATTCGCTTGTATTGGTAACCAGCAATGGCGAATGGATTGCTAGCGGATTGTTTGAATTCGAGTCAAACGAAGTTTATTTAAATGCCAAACAATCGAAACAGCTCGAGCTCAACTTCCCATCTGCCAATTTCTATGATACGTTGGATCCAGCAACGAATTTAACTAATATCACTCTATACGCTCAAACCACTATTACAAAAAAATAACCGAATAATAAAAGAGCGCCTTCAAGGGCGCTCTTTTATCGTCGGAAGCAAAAGGCTTTCGCCGCCTTCTCGCCAACGATTTTATCCTTTGTCGACCGCCTGCAATGAACGATTGACAAAGGCCGCAAACTGCGCACGGGTCGTTCGTTCATATGGACGAAAAAGTCCGCTAGCCTTGGTCACTTGATTCGCTAACAATGTGGCAATGTACGGCCTTGACCATTGCGTCGAGGCAATATCTTGAAAGCGAACGTCATCTTCTCCGGTCAGATGATACGCATTCACTAAAATTTTCGACATCTGCTCTCTCGTTAAAGGAGCTTCCGGATGAAAGCGCCCGTTGGAGCCGCTAAAAATCCCCTCATCGATAACAGTTGCAATAATTTCATACCCGTATTGTCCCGGTTTGACATCTTGCAGCTGCGGATTCGGCCGATTTTTTGTGCTTAATCCAAGCGAACGGACAATCATGGCGGCCGCTTGCAGACGACTAACAGGCGCTTCCGGTTTAAATGTTCCATCCTTATATCCTGTAATGCCTCCTAAGCTTACTAAATTCTCAATGTCCGCCTTCGCCCAATAACGCGCTGGCACATCTTTAAATGGGGTCATAGGAAGGACTGAAGCGCTCTTTTTAGGATCTTTAATTGAAATCATGATCGTATAGCCGGCCGTTTTTACTCCGCTTTGAGCATTTCTGCCTGCGCGATAGGAAGCCGTTAGCTTATAGCTTCCTACAGGGGTATTTTTCGGAAGTGTGAACGCAAATTTTTCTGGATAGCTATCTCCTTTTGGTACAAGACCCACTACATACTTTTCATAAGAGGCTCTCACTTTTCCTGAAGGATCGGTTAGCTCGACTCGCATCGTCCCGCGCGAAATCACATTTCCGTTGTTCTTGGCTTTCATTGTGCCATATACAACATAATCGCTCTGACGCGGATAGGCCCGGACATCGGTTAATGTCATCGCTACTTTACGGTCGATTGGGTGCGATACAGCTAATGGCTGCGCCGCCCAGCGAACACTCTCATTGACCAACGTTTTTAAATCTTCACCGCCATTCAAATCATCCCATGCTTTCCCTTTGACCTCCAGCTGTCCAGCAGGATTCTTTTCCTCCCACTCATGAGATAGACGCTCATCGACCGTTATATAATCCAATAGCTGAAATCCAAACCAAACCGCTTTCCCTTTTCCGTATTCAATCGCATAAGCCGCTCCTGTCTTAGGAGGTGTATGCTCGGGCACAGAGGAATAACCGATCGTCTCATACTGCAAAATGGGGGTAGCATAACGATTATTAGAATAAGGCTTTATGATTTCAACCCATGTCGGCTGGTACTTGCCGAAGCGGCGATTTTCAAGAAGCAGACTTGTCTTTCCTAATCGTTTTAACGTATTTGTGACAATGGGGTGGCTTCCTGCCGCTTTGATCGTAAAGTTGCCAAGGGCTACATCGTTCACAAAGGCGGATTGAAAGACCTCGCTCAAATTGTCCCATTCCCAAATCCATGTTTTCGTCTCGTAAATCACCGGAGTTATATCCAAATCTGTCTCTTTATACGGATAACGTGCGCTGTCATTCCTCGCCATGGCAAACGCAAAAATCGCTCCGCCGCCATTTTTGATATATTCCTTCACTGCTTGACGTTGCTGTCTTGACATCATGACGGTATTCGGGAAAAACAGCAAATCAAATTTCGCCAGTTGCTTTGGATCGCTTAACTGCGCATCATGGACGCGTTCCACCTGATATCCTAATCCTTCAAGCAATAACTGGGCTTTGATTCGTTTATTTTTAATCGACGAGCCGATCAGCTTTGGCTGAATATAAGTCCCGTTGGAATAACCGCCCGCCCTTTCAATGAAAGCATAGCTTTCGCTGAGCTGTGAAACAACGAGGCCGACGCGCACGTTTTCCTCCGCGTGCACGTGTCCAGCCTGCCAAAATCCCATATAGATCAAGACAGCCAACCATACAAAAACAACATGCCGCAAACCTTTATTCATTCTATTCCCCTCCCTCTTCAACACTCTCTTACATTTATTTATATCGTCCAAATTTGTCAAAACTTAACGAATCATACCAATTTCATGATAGGAGTGAAAACATATGAATCAATATGTCCCAGCTATTAAGAAAAACATTCCCCACAAAGGAAAAGGGAAGGATTTGTTCATTTTCACAAAAAATGATCAGGTGTGTTGATGATCTAATAAAAGCCCATTGACATTGCTTGGTGTCTAGCTCAATCATTCCATATTTTTAGTAAAATAATAATCATCAACACTTGTGAAAAATGATAGGGGGCAGCTTGTGGATGGAACGAACCGGCTTCGGAAAGCAACAAGCCGAAGTCCAAAAACCTGAAAACAGAGCATTCCCACCATTTCTTATTGATTCATCATCCCCACTATGGTAACATATGTTCTTGTGCTGTCTTTCTCGCAGATGAACCTCTCCCGCCGACTTTCGGTGTGTATGTGATATTCATACAGGATGATTTCACAGCCTTCTTCCCCATGACGGCTATTCTTCAAATTGATGAAAGCATCTTGTTGATCGCGATTTTCTATCTGCATCACCATCTGGCAGGCACCGTTGCGCTATTTTTATTAACGTCGACTTCCTTCAAAATGATTAGTTATACATAATTTCAATTTAATTACATTAATGTTACATTTTTTTAGATTTCAGAACATTTTGCGTTCGTTTATACTTATCACGTAATCATTACAACAACATAGGGGGCTACTTACACATGAGAAAAAAATTCATTCCTTTCGCTTTGGCTACATCGCTCGCCATCGCGGCATGTCCTGTTTCTGCTTTTGCCATGGATTCCCGCGATCCAGAGCTGCAAAGCTATTTGAATGAAATCGGCATGACAGTCGAAGAATTGGAGGAATACTTAGCAGACTCTTACGATTATACGCTTGATGATTTTGACAGCGTCGACGAACTCCGCGCTGAGCTCGGTGATGCGCTGACAGAAGAGAACTTGGCGCAATTGCTGAACGAATACGGAATGACCGAAGACGAACTTAAACAAATGCTGATTGACAATGGTGAACTCGAACCAAATCAACCAATCACCGATGTGTTTAAATTTTACAACGAGCTGGCTGATTATGTCGAATTTTTCCATGACTATTCGACTCCAATTACAGATGAAACATTAAACCAATTTTTGCAAGAACGCCATATGACAAAAGAGCAATTGCTGACACTGTTAAAAAAACATGGAGAATCTTTAGAAGATTACAGCTCCATTGGGGATTTAGCAGATGCCGTAGACTATTATCAAAGCCTCACTCCGCTTACTGAAGAAGCGTTAAATGAATTTTTAAGCGGGCTTGGTTTAACGAAGCAGCAGCTGGAGAAGCTTTTAGCCGCTCACGGTGATTCATTAAGCCATTATACGACTGTCGAAGAGCTGGCAATGGCTGTCGTGGATTATCTAATGCCTGACTTGGATGAGCTTGGTCTGACAAATGACGAATTGGAAAAATTATACAATCATTTTGGATCGTTAAATCTTGAAGATCCACAATTCGCAAGCAAAATGGAGGAAATCGGAGAACGCTTAGCCGCCATTGGCGCGTACGATTTTACAAGCGCAACCGAATTGTCTCCTGCTCAATTAGCGGAAATTGCCGATGTTCTTCATGACATGCTTGACCTGTTTGAGCTGGATGTTCAATTTTACCTAACAAAAGCTGGAGAGAAAAAACCATTAAGCTTATCGTCATTGCTGACTCTTGAATCGACCAATGGCTATGACCTTCTCATCGAAATTTACAACAAGCAAGGAGAAATGCTTGCTGATTTTGTGTTGACAGCCGATATGTTCAATTCCGATCTATTTGAAGAAGTCGGAAATGATGTGAAACAAGGCGGAAAAGTGGTACAAATCCAAAAACAACTTAAACCAAAACCAGTCAAGAGAACGGAAACAGGAGCCAAGCTGCCAAAAACGGCTGCTCCTTATGCGGCAAACATGCTAGCTGGCGTTGCTCTTGTGGCCATTGGAGCCTTTTTATTCCGAACTCGAAAAGGAGCAGACAGCAAATAAAATGCGAAAACGAACCATCGCCCGCTTTTTCGGTATCATCCTGATGGCGGCTGGTCTTTTGTTGATCTTATTCTATGGATACAAATGGGAAAAAGGCATTCATGCCTCTAAACCGATCCCAACCAAAACAGCAGACGCAAAACCAGCTGTATCGGCCAAAGCCGCACATGTCGTCTACCGTCATCCTCCAAAAACTGGAGAGCAAATGGGGGAGCTTCTCATTCCCAAGCTAAACGCCGCATTGCCGATCTATCACGGCACGAACGAAGACGAGCTTGAGAAGGGCGTCGGCCATTACGCTGGAAGCGTCCTTCCCGGTGAGCCAGACAACTGTGTGCTCGCTGGCCATCGCGACACCGTCTTTCGCAGGCTTGGTGACGTGGGAAAAGGAGATCTCCTCATTGTCAAAACCGAAGCTGGTGAGTTTACTTATAAAGTCCGCAAAGTGCGGATTGTCGACGCCAATGACCGGACTGTCATTGTGCCAAAACCAAAAGCTACGTTGACCGTTTCCACTTGCTATCCGTTTCACTATATTGGAGCGGCTCCAAAACGGTATGTACTTGTCGCCAATCTTGTGAAAACAGAAAAAACATGAGGGTTCCGCCAACAAACAAAGCACGATCCGCATAGAAAAAACAGCAGCTTTATTCTTCGTTAGCCTATGTAAAACCGGAGCGGCCATTCCTTATTTGGAAACAGCTGCTCCGGTTTTTTCTTGCTTGCGCTAAATGAAGGGTCGCACGAAACAACGCGGTCTGCTATGCGATCCACTCCTATTTCAAGCGCATGGAAACTCCCTATTCCTTTTCCATGTCGCCTCTTCGTCCGTCCTGCCGCTGCGTCTTCCTCCATAATGCTGACTTCGCATAAGCGATGACGCTGACCGGCAAAAACAATAGCCCTGAAAAAACAAACACGATGGAGGCACCGAACGTATCGGAAAGCCATCCCATAATCAAAGAGGAAATTCCAAATATAGCGGTGGATATTGTTCCAATTGAAGTATAGACAGCAGCCAATTGTTCCTTTAGAACACTCGCTTGAATCAGTGTTTGTTGTGGAGTTTGCTTCAATTGGCTAAAGCAGCCAATGACAGCCGATAAAATAAGCGCCAGCACCGGAATTCGCGTCATCCCTACCCCAATCGTCGCCATGCCAGACACAAGCGAACTCCATGCCATCAACGCTGCCCGTCGCCGGTCCACCCATAAAGGAAATTTTACGCATAATAAGCTGCCGAGCATCAGGCCAATCAAGGAAGCGCTGTTTAGATACCCCCACCATATTTCCTGCACGTTTAACATCTCTTGTACGTACACCATTAATATGGCAGCGATCCAAACAGAGCTAGAAGCCGTTTCTAAACATTCCATGACCGCAATCGCTTTTAATGCCGGTATCGCAGCAATCGTTTGCCAGCCTTGCGTCAGCTGCTGCCACCGTGATCCTCGCTCCCTTTCGTGCTGTTTGACCTTTTTTAATAAACAAAACAACAGGCTTGCCAATGTAAACAACGCAGCGGCAAGCGAAATCAGCCCGCTTGGTTGAAATACAGCCAATAGCAGGCTGCCAAAAAACCAAGCGCCAATTTGAATAAGCTGTGTCACCGTTTCCGCCATTCCATTCGCCTGAATTAGCCGCTCTTCTTCCACATAATGGGGAATTAGCGCCTTCCCAAGCGGATTCGCGCATCCGTCAAGAAAAGCAATCACACTGATCATGGCGAAGATTACATAAACATGATCCGCGTCTGCATATTTTGCAACAACAGCACCGAGTCCCAACAAAACCGCGGTTTTGCCGATTTGCGAACCGGCCAATAGGTTCGTTAAAGAACTGACGCCGATAAACAGCGGCAAGAGAGCGCTGGAGATAAACATCGCCAGCGTAATGGTCAGCGGAACGAAAGACGCCGCAGCTGATCCCGTCATGCGGTAAATCATGGTCATCACACCGACAATATAAAGCACATCACCAATATTGGCCAATGATTGGCCCAGCATCAGCACTAGAAAATGCCGTTCTATGTTCAAATAAGATCCCCCATTTTTCTTAGTAATGATAGAAAACGTGGGAGAATATTTAAATTGGACGACTTGCCATATTCCCTTGCTCCTTTACCATCATGCCAACCCACAACAGCTTGGGGGATCAAAAGCTGTCGCACTGGCAGTCATCTTGATCGTTGCAAATGAAAAAATCCATTCTCATCTTTAAGTTGTATTTTATATTAGGTTCACATTTTATTTCTACGCAAAATTTGCTGCGTATTTCCCAATTTTAAAAATGAGCAGCATGTTCCTTCTTTAATTTAACGCAAAAAAATATTGACAAAGCAAAAACCACTTGCTACCATATTTCCAAGTAATCATATAGGAATTTACAATTTTATTGCTTCCTTGAACGAAAGGAACGTTAAATTTTAAAGAAGGGAGATGACCAATGGGACCAAGATCTACATATAAGAAGCATGTGCTTGCTAGAGGGGTTTCTTTCATCAGCGTCGCCTTCATACTTATGATTTGGACAGTCAGCACCCATTTCAAATGGGTCGATCCTGTATTTCTTCCATCCCCTCAATCTGTATGGCAAACGTTTTTAGAATTACTAAGAGAAGGATATAAAGGCATTTCGTTAAGCTCTCATATACTCGATAGCTTATACCGGCTTTTTATCGCTTTAATCCTAGCCTTGTTCACAGCTGTACCGTTAGGGATTTTCTGCGGGATCTCCAAATACGTCCTTGCATTTTTTGATCCCATCATTGAATTTTACAGACCGCTCCCGCCGTTGGCTTATTATGCTTTGCTTGTTTTATGGCTAGGAATTGATGATCGATCAAAAGTAGCCCTGCTATTCTTAAGCGCCTTTGCTCCTCTGTTTCTTGCAACGGTGGCCAGTGTGCAGAGGGTGCCGCAAGATCGAATCAACGCAGCACGATCTTTAGGAGCTACCAAACCGAAAGTCCTTTTATATATCATCTTGCCATCCTGCTTGCCAGACATCATAACCGGTTTGCGCACCGCCATTGGGGTTACATATGCTACGCTGGTCGCAGCTGAAATGGTGGCCGCTACTTCAGGCATCGGATGGATGGTATTAGATGCTAGCAAATATTTGCGGAGCGACATCGTCTTTGTCGGAATCATTCTAATGGGAGGAATCGCTATTCTTATGGATAGCCTCATCCGATTGTACCAGCACTTGCAATTCTCTTGGGTGGGGAAACAAGACTCATAAGCGATCATCATCGCTGATAAACTTTGATTTCACACAAAAAGACAGAATAGTGGAACGAATAATAATCAATCATAAGCAACGGGTGGAGGGAAAAAATGAAGCTTCAATGGAAATCAAATACGTTATTGCTAATTTTTCTGCTCATGCTAACAAGCGCCATCATCGGCTGTTCCAAGCAAGACACCGCGACAACAGCTGCCCAAAACACGGCATCAAGCCATGAGCCTAAGGAAATCAAGCTAGGATACCAAGTGTCGCCAAACGGGGAGCTTTTAGCCAAAGCATTAGGGCTGCTTGAAAAAAAATATCCCCACATTCAAATTCGGTGGATCAAATTTGATTCCGGCCGGGATGTAAATAATGCCATGGCAAGCGGGAGCATTGATTTCGGTCTTGTCGGCACCCCTCCGGGATCTATCGGCATCGCTAACAAGCTGCCTTATAAAGTGTATTATCTTCACGATATGATCGGTGAAAGTGAAGCGCTCGTGGTCAAAGAATCTTCTGGCATCCAATCATTGCATGACTTAAAAGGAAAGAAAATTGCGACTACATTTAGTTCCACCTCTCACTTTAGCTTGCTCGGAGCCTTAAAAGAAGCAAGCATTGATCCGAAAAAAGAGCGAATCACCTTGCTTGATATGCAGCCGCCTGATATTTACGCTGCTTGGCAACGGGGGGATATCGACGGCGCTTATATTTGGCAGCCGACACAGACAAAGCTTATCAATGAAGGCGGACGCGTAATAATCACCTCCAATGACCTAGCACAAAAAGGCGTGGTAACCGGAGAATTTGGAATTGTCAATAAAGAGTTCGCCCAAAAATACCCTGACATTGTAAAAGGTTATATTTCTGTTCTAGATGAAGCGGTACATTATTATCACAGCCAGCCGGAGCAGGCTGCTCAAGTACTTTCGAAGGAATTAGGATTGTCCCCTGATGAAAGCTTAAAAACCATGAAGCAAATTATTTGGCTGGACGCTTCACAGCAAAAAGACTTTTTTGGTGAACCAAATCAACCAGGAAAATTAGCCAAAATATTAAAAGACACGGGAGATTTTATGGCTAAACAGAAAAACATACCATCTTCTCCTAGTCTTGACGTTTATCAAAAAGCATTATTAAGCGAGCTTTATCAATAAAGAATGGAGAGGGATGTTATGCAGACTAGTGCGCCAACGACCGCACATTCGTCAATGGCCCATAACCGCAATCCGACATTGATCGAGTTAAAAAATATTCGTTTAGCTTATTCGCAAGAACATCACGATACGCCCATATTGGATGATATCAATCTTCAACTGGATGTCGACGATTTTGTGTGCCTGCTGGGCCCATCAGGCTGTGGCAAATCTTCATTATTAAATATATTGGCAGGATTTCAGAAACCAACCGCCGGCGAAGTAATGATTGACAGCCAACCCCACACCGGTCCAAGCGCCAAAGTAGGGGTTGTCTTTCAACACCACAACTTGTTTCCATGGATGACCATCGCCAAAAATATTGAGTTTGGTTTAAAGATGAAAGGAGTGGAAAAATCCGAACGAAAAAAACTCGTTTCCGATTATTTGAATCTGGTAGGATTAGAGTCTTCCGCTCATCTGCTGCCTTATCAGCTCTCTGGAGGCATGAAGCAGCGGGCAGCGATCGCTAGAACACTAGCTACCGATCCGCAGGCCATTTTAATGGATGAACCGTTTAGCGCACTGGATGCTTTAACACGGGAAAATATGCAGGCTCATCTACTTGAGCTTTGGCAAAAAACCAAAAAATGCATCTTTTTCATTACTCATGATGTAGAGGAAGCCCTTTTGCTGGGCAGAAGAATTTTAGTCATGCACGCCAATCCTGGAAGAATGGTAGTCGATTTGCAAAACCCGCTATCGTCATACCGCCAGCCTATTCAAGAACTCAAGCATTTGAAGGAATTTCATGATCTGCGATCTTATTTAATTTCTGCAATTAGAAATAAAGAAGTGAACAGTCCAAGGTTGGGCTGGTCGAGATAAAGTAAAAGCTTTCGACCATTCTCTTAATCTCGTATAGCTTTTGGACGGTCGGACACTCACACGACAAACCGCCCTAAGTACTATGAATAAGCTCATTCTCATTGTGCATTCACATGAAAAAGTCAAGTTCACAGATTGGCCTCCGACCGCCCTTTTTCCAAGATGATTCGTTCCATCTGATTCATGTTTCCGGCAGGCTTTATGATTACTTTATGTTCAGAGTCATAGATCAATATTTGAAAGGAGCATATTGAATGTCTAATGTAAATACTCGTTATCCCCGTCCATTGAAATTTGAAAATCGTGATGATCATGTAGGTCCGCGTATTTTACGCCGTCTCCCTGAAGGTGTAGAAGAACAGCCCTATACACTGTTTGAAGTCAAACCGTTAAGTCCGATCATAGGCGCGGAAATCAGCGGTATCGATTTAAGAACTCCTGTTACACCGGAGCTGCAGGCAGAACTTAACCGCGCCCTCTTGGAATGGAAGGTTCTCTTCTTTCGCAATCAAAACATCACAAGCGAACAACAGCAAGCCTTTGCCCGGCTATGGGGCGAATTGGAAGTTCACCCGTTCTATCCTGTCGAAAAAGGTCAATCGAAGGAAGTGGTTCGCTTTGCGAGAAATCATAAGCAAGGAGGATATGAAAACATTTGGCACGCAGATGTGACTTTCCGAATCAATCCGGCTAAAGCGGCCGTATTAAGGCTTATTGAAGCTCCGCCGATTGGCGGTGACACGCTGTGGGCCGATATGGCCGCCGCATACGACAATCTGCCTGATGAAATAAAGGAACGTATTGATGGCCTTACGGCGATTCATGATTTCACTCCTGCATTTAGCCATTTGCTGACGCCAGAGGAATTAGCGATAAAGCAACAAGAGTTTCCGCCTGTTGAACATCCGGTCGTCCGCACTCATCCGGAAACAGGCCGGAAAACATTGTTTGTCAATCCTTCCTTTACAACGCAGATCGTCGGGCTGGAACCAGAAGAAAGCGAGCAGCTGCTTCAATATTTGTTCCGTCAAGCTCACGTTCCCGAGTATCAAGTACGCTTCCACTGGGAAAAAGACTCGATCGCCTTCTGGGATAATCGCGCCACTCAGCATTACGCTGTTTCCGATTATTATCCGCATCCTCGCAAAGCAGAGCGCGTAGCCATCGTTGGCGATCGGCCATTTTAAAATAAATAAAACGAATGGAATCCATTTTGGTTCCATTCGTTTTATTTATGAAAGTTACCGTTATTCAGCGGTTTCTTATCGACCTTTTTTATTGTATAATATTTCCATGAATGATCCCTATACATACTTTGTCTGATGGAAAACGCTTGTATGATTTTATTTCGTCATTACTTTAAAGAAAGAAGGAGAGTTTATGAGCTGGTTTTTTCTATTATTAGGAATCGTCTCGGAAGTAATGGGTACTACTTCAATGAAAATGTCGCAAGGATTTGCCAAACTGATCCCTTCTATTTTCATGTTTGTTTTTTACGGAACCAGCCTGACTTTCGTAACGCTGGCGCTCAAAAAGATTGATGTCAGCATCGCTTATGCCATTTGGTCTGGACTTGGCACAGCCATTATCGCTGCAATCGGAATCCTATTCTTCAAAGAGTCTTTTTCTTTATTCAAGCTCTTAGCCATCCTTCTCATTATCATCGGAGTCGTGATGCTCAATATGAGCGGCGAAGCGCATGGAACTGAAGCCGCTTCATCATACGTGCCTATGGAAAAAAATGGTGAACAATAACACGAGCTGTTTCCCATTTTTTTCGCTGCTAAAAGAGAACGCCATGTCTCAACGATGCCCATGCCGTTTTCATTCCCCATCGAATTAGGTTCGGCGTTTTTCTATTCACTTTCGTCCCTACCCAAACAAGCTCCTTGGAGGAGGCCCTCTCCAAGGAGCGGCTTTTAAGAACGTGAGAGAATTTTAACGAGATTATAGCCCCCTTTTATTCGATCCAATAGCTATTGAATGATGATCTTTCCCATATGCTTGACGCGCTCCAGCAACGCAAACAGCCTTGAATAGCCATCTTGGATCATTTTCTCATTTTTTATATGATTGTAAAGTCCTACACCAAAATAGGTGTCTTTATAGAAGCCGATAAAATAATCGCCGGATTTCATTTGATGCGCCTTTTCATAGCTTCATTCACGATCGACAAACACCAAATATACTTTCTCTGATTCAATAAATACAAACGGAACAGGAGATTGCAAATAAATGTCGGCATACGGCGGCTTGGCCGCTTCTTTTAAATAACGTTTATGAATCAATAGAGCATCGACATTTTGAAAATTTTTCTTTAACACATCCTCCATCGACAAGGGAATAAAGGAAATGTTTTTTTCGCGAACGTTCGGTGGCTCTCCAACGATGCCAATGGTTAATGCTTCTCCAGAATAAATCGGTGAGTCAAAATGAGGTGGTTGACTGCAGGCCGATAATAAAAGCAGGCTTGTGATAAAAATGAACCATTTTTTCATCTCGTCCCCCTAATAGATCTGCGATATGCAAGACAGCTAAGCCGGAACAAACCCTCTCAACCATCATCGGAATTCCATATCAATCATCTAAACATAGTATAATTTGGTAAATATGGACTGTCACTCCTTCATGACTATTCATCGTTTAAGAAAGTAGGCATATGGAATACATTCCTTTTTCTTCTACAAAGTTAAGATGTTTCGGTTCGATTAGCGGCTAGCGCAAATAAAAAAGAAGAGCTCGCCGCTATAAAGAGGACTGCTCTCCTTGTTCAAGCTCAAGCATAAAAAAGGGACTGCAACTCCTGATTCCAGCATCTAGAGAAGTGAGGCACCAGCTATCTCATCGCATGCAACCGCTTGTAGCGTTCGCTTGTCTTTAATAATTGCTCGTGTGTGCCGTGCAGCTGAAGCTTCCCGCAATCCAAAAACAACACATCATCCACCATATGAATAAAGGCGAGATGGTGCGTGATCCATAAAACCGATTTGTCTTTTAACACCTCAAATATGGTCAGCATCAGCTCTTTCTCCGTCATCGGATCCAATCCGATGGTCGGCTCGTCTAAAACGACGATGGGCGCGTCTTGCAAAAGAATTCTCGCAAGAGCGATCCGCTGTCTTTGCCCTCCTGAAAAACGGACCCCCGTTTCCAGCAGCGGCGTGTCATATCCCAGCGGGAGAGATTGAATATAGTCATGCAATTTCACCTGCTTAGCTGCCCAAACAATCTCTTCGTCCGTTGCGTCTTCCCTTCCTAATCGAATATTATTTCGGATGGTCGTATCAAATAAATGCGGCTTTTGATTTAACACCGCCACCCATTTGGCGATATCAACGCTCAAGCTGGTTGTAGGAACGCCATTCAACACCACCTGGCCAGCCGTTGGCGACACCGCTCCTTCAATAAGCTTCAGGATGGTCGATTTCCCCGCTCCGCTCGGTCCAAGCAGCGCCAGCTTTTCCCCTGGTCTAATCGTAAAGGAAATATCGTCTAACGTCTGCTCCGTATGGTCATAATGAAACGAAACATGGCGCAATTCGAGCGTGACCCCGCCACCCGCAGCGATCCGTGGGATATCCTGATGAAGCGAAAGTTTTGGTTCCTTTTGATCTTTGGCAAGACGGGACAGGCGCCCAAACGAGTCCTGATAAGCCGGAATCTCGCTCAGCGCATCGGATATTGGCAAAAACGCCTCAGTAAGCGGAAAAATCACAAGGACAAAAGCGGCGATCATCACCGGTGCCAATTCGCCCCGCGCCGTTTGTTCCGCCGTCCAACGCAGCATGGACACCACCATCAAAGCGATCACCCCTTGAGCCGCCGTGTTGCGCCATCTCACAAAACGCATGCGCTGCCGCTCATCTTGAGAGAGGGCTTCTTCCTCGCGTTCATATTCTTGAATAAAATCATGTTGGCGGCCGCTAAACTGCCAGTCGCTGATTCCCATCACCGCATCGGTCAGTCGTTCATATAGCCGATGGCGCCCCGCTTTCATCGCTTGCACCTTTGCCTTCGTCACAAGAAGCGAGACAAGCGGAAAAAGAAGCAACAAAACACCAGCGTAAAAAGCCATCAAGAGAGCAAAAGGCCATGAAAACCAGCCGAGCGCCGCGATGGATAGCCCATACATCAAAAGAGTCGCAAGCATGGGAAAGACCGTTTTTAAATAAAGATCTTGGAGCCGTTCGATATCTTCCGCTAATATGCCTAGCACCTCTCCTGTTTTCCATTTCGCAAACGGAGATAGGACGTTCGGTTCCACGAGCTGGTAGACACGAAGCCTCATCTTTGTTAATAGGCGGAGCACGACATCATGGCCGACTAATCGCTCCATATAACGCGAAACCGCTCTTGTAATCCCAAAAGTCCGAACCGCTACAATCGGCACATAAATCATCAATAAATTTTCAGGGCGCGTCGCTGCTTTGGAAATTAAAAATCCCGATGTAAACATTAATAAAGCGGCTGAAAAAATCGTAAGCACCCCGAAAAAAATGACAAATCCCAGCATCCGTTTATTCTCTTTCAAATAAGGAAGCAACCAATCCTTCGTTTTCACGCCTGATCCCCCCAATGCGCCTTGGCCATTTGATAATAATGCCCTTTTCGTTCCATTAATTGCTGATGCGTTCCTTCTTCAACAATTTCCCCGTCCTTCAAAAAATAAATATGATCCATATGGGGCATCCAATGGAGGCGGTGAGTAGCCAAAAACACCAGCTTGCTGCAAAACAGCTCCAGCATTTTTTCCTTGATATCCAATTCCGTCTCCACATCCAAATGGGCGGTCGGTTCATCGAGCAATAAAATGGGGCGGTTTCCTAAAAAAGCTCTGGCTAAAGCCACTCGCTGCGCTTCCCCTCCGCTTAACGCCCGGCCTCCCTCGCCAATCTTTTCATGGAGACCGTTCGGAAGCCTTTGCACAAGCTCGCCCAATCCAGCCTTCTCCACCGCCGTCCGCACTTCTTCTACCGTCGCATGGGGCTGATAAAAGGTCAGATTGTTCCATAGCGTATCGTGAAAAATATACGGGTGCTGCGGAATATAAAGAAGCTGGCTTTGCCAGTCCTTTTTTTGCAAATGCGTCATTTCCTGTCCGCCGATCTGAATCGTCCCCTCCTGCGCCTGGACAAATCCCCCCATTACATCAATCAATGTCGACTTTCCCGCACCGCTTTCACCAACGATGCCAATCTTTTGAAATCCTTTTACAGAGAGCGTCACACCTTTTAATGACGGCGGATCGCCCTCTTCATGCCGAACCGTAATCCCGTTCAATTGAAGCTCCTGTTGATGATTCCAGCGCTCCAGCTTGCAGGTCCCTTCTTCTCTAAACCGAGGCAAGTCCACGATTTCCTTCAGCTTTCTTCCAGCTTCCTGTCCGTTTAACGTCGCGTGATAATCTGCTCCAATTTCCCGAACGGGCAGAAAGTATTCCGGCGCTAAAATAAGAATGGTTAAAGCAGGCCAGAGGGTCATCTCCCCGTCAACTAAGCGAAGTCCTAAAAACACGGCCACCGTTGCCACCGAGAGCATCGTAAAAAAATCGAGCGCAAACGATGACAGAAAAGCGATTTTTAACGTTCCCATCGTCGCCTTTCGGTACCGTTCGCTGACGCTTTGAATATTTTGGGTATGCGCTTGGCTGCGTCCTAAATATTTTAATGTTTCCAATCCTCGCAACGAATCAACAAAGTGGTTGGCGAGCACCCGGTACACCTTCCACTGTTTATCGGCCTTTTTCTTGGCGGCTAAACCAAGCAAAATCATAAAAATTACCAATAATGGCAGCATCACCATTAAGATGACGGCCGATGTCCGGTCCAGAAGCAGGACATAAAGCCAGACCATCGCGGGAATGATCGCCATATTCACCATTTTCGGCAGAAAAAGAGAGAGATACTGTTTAAATTGCGAAACTCCTTCTTGCAGCAGGGTGACGGCGTTCCCTGTTCCAAGCCGTCTGGCTACCTTTGGCCCTAAATGAAACAGCGCATCAAGCACCTCTTTTCGGAGATGGGCGCCAAGCTTTACAGAGTACTCGTACACCATTTTTTGCTTCACATGCTGCAAGAAATGCCGCATAAGAAAGGCGCCAATAAATAAGAGTAGCGTTTCATATACCTCTTGAAACGCCTCTTGCTGAAACAAACGAGTGACCACCTCCGCAAGCCATTTGGCCTGCAGAATGATGGACACTCCTTGAAACACCGTGAAACCAAAAAGCAGAGCGAGGATTCGTTTCATTCCCTCAAAGGCAAGCAGTTCTTTTTTCATTAATAGACCATGTCCTTCCCATCTACACGCTTACGAAACACATAATAGCTCCATATTTGATAGCCAAGAACAAACGGCAGCAGCGTGACTGCGACAATCGTCATCACCTTTAACGAATAAGCGCCGGAAGCGGCATTATAAATGGTTAAATCATAGGCGCTTGAAATCGAGCTGATCATGACGCGCGGGAACAATCCGGCAAAGATCGCTCCGACGGTTAAAGCAATCCCAAGACCGCTCATCGCAAAGGTCCAGCCATCGCGGCCTTTTTTGGAAAATAGGATGACCAATCCATATGAGACAACAACAAGGGCTACGAGCGGCACGGTTACCTCGCCGCGGTACGTGAATAAATCTGTCTCTGTATAAGAGAGGCCAACAAAAGCCACAAGCGCCGCAAGAACGGCATAGATCATTTTTTGGGCAAGCTTGCGGGCGCGCATTTGTAAGTCTCCGACTGTTTTGAGAGTCAGAAAGAGCAGCCCGTGCAAAAAGCATAAAAGCGTGACCGCGACGCCGCCCGTTACCGTATAAATATTCACATAATCGGAAAACTCCGCGTGCAGTGTCATCGATTGATCGATCGGCATTCCTCTTAATATGCTGGAAAATAAGACGCCAAAGAGGAACGGAGGGAGAATGCTTCCAAAGAAAATAATCCAATCCCACGTTTGTTTCCAGCTTGGATGATCGACCTTTCCTCTGAATTCAAAGGCAACTCCGCGGCCAATCAACGCAAGCAGGACAAAGACAAACGGAATGTAATAGCCGCTAAACATCGTCGCATACCAATGAGGAAACGCGGCAAAAATCGCTCCTCCCCCTGTTAAAAGCCACACTTCATTGGCATCCCAGAATGGCCCGATCGTATTGATCATGATGCGTCGTTCGACATCATTTTTTCCAAGAAGCCGTCCAGCCATTCCCACACCAAAGTCGAAGCCTTCCAGAAAAAAGAATCCGATAAATAAGACAGCAACTAAAATAAACCATAATTCATTTAACGCCATCCTTGAACGGCCTCCTTTTCAAAAGGATCCACGGAAAGATCGCTTTCCTTCTGTTCATCATGATGCCCGGCTCCTTTTTTAATTTCCCGCACAAACAGATAAATGAGCACGATGGCCAAAATAAGATAAATCGTTGTAAAGGCAATGAACGAGAACAATAATGAGCCGACAGACACATTTGGCGAAATCGATTGAGCCGTCGTCATCAATCCAAAAACGGTCCATGGCTGACGGCCGATTTCTGTCATAATCCAGCCCGCCGTATTCGCGATAAACGGAAAGGCAATCAATGCGACCATGATCTTTAAAAAGGCTGATTTTTTCATTAGTGTCTCCCGGAAATTCCACCATAAGCCGAACGCGGCTATCACAATCATCAACAGCCCTGCGCCCGCCATGATGCGGAAGCTCCAAAATGTCGTTTTCACCGGCGGAATATAGTTGCCCGGTCCGTATTTTTCTTCATATTCCTTTTGCAAGGTGAGCATTCCCGGCACCTTGCCTTCAAACTTCTCATAAGCAAGATAGCTTAACGCATACGGAATCGATAGCTCCAAGTTATTTTTTTGGTTTTCCACATCAATAAGGGCAAAAATCGTCCAAGCAGCCGGATCGCCGCTGTCCTGCCACAGCCCTTCGCTTGCGGCCATTTTCATTGGCTGGGATTCCATTAAATGCTGCGCTTGGGCATGTCCACTAAACGCCACGCCGAGTCCGGAAATCAAAGCAACGACCATCGCCATTTGAAACGACTTCTGGAAAAACTCTACTTCTTGCTGCTTCAATAATTTATACGCGCTCACGCCGCCAATGAAGAAAGCGCCTGTCGCCAATGATCCAAAGATCACGTGCGGATATTCCACTAATAATTGTGGATTTCGTAATAAAGCAAAGAAATCGTTCATTTCAGCCCGTCCATTCCGAATGACGATGCCAACAGGTTCCTGCATAAACGAGTTTGCGGCCAAAATCCAAAGAGCCGAAAGCATCGTTCCAATGGAAACAAGCCAAATGCACAATAAATGGATTTTCTTGGATAGACGCCCCCAACCAAAAATCCATAAACCGATAAACGTCGACTCCATAAAGAAAGCGAGCAGCCCTTCAATGGCCAAAGGAGCGCCGAACACATCCCCAACAAAGCGCGAATACTCTGACCAGTTCATTCCAAACTGAAACTCTTGAATAATTCCCGTTACCACCCCAACCGCGAAATTAATCAAAAACAAATGCCCCCAAAACTTCGCCATTTTTTTATAAATCTCTTGATTTTTCACCACATAAAATGTTTCCATCAGTGCAACCATAAAAGCTAAACCGATGGATAGCGGAACAAACAAAAAGTGAAAAATCGTGGTTGCGCCAAATTGAAGCCGAGCTAAAAACAGTTCAGACATCGTAGCTTTCCCTCCTCGATGCATGTTACCCCTAATCATACGGTGAAAATATTGTTCAACCTTTCACATACTATTGTAATGAAAAACGATGTGCCTTTTGTTAAAGGACGTTGACTGATTTGTGACAAATATGTAGAGAATTTGTGACATAGTGAACAAACATTTCGTTGCCCATCTTTTATCCACTCTCGACAAGTGACAGGCATTCACCCTCTGTTTTTTGATGTTAACTATTAAAATGCAAAATATACTTTAATATTTTACTCAATAAACATAAAGAAGGTGTTGCAAAACTAGAGTAAAAACTCAAAATTGTGCATAAGAATGCATAATTGTACATGCAGTAAATAGCGATGAAACCCATACCAACGCGGCTGTTCTAATCCGTCATTCTTTAACTGATTAAATGTCTGCTCAATCGAGTTGCGAAAACCAAACAACCACTTTCCGAATTCTGTTTTCAAAAACGAACGAATCATCCGACCATAGGCATCTTTTCGTTCATCGCTATTTCGAGGATTAATAGGTGAAACGAAAAAAATTCCTGTCTGTTCGGCTATTTGACGGACTTTTTCGCTGTCATAGGCGGCATCTCCAAGGGCAAATTCAATCTTCCATTCCTTTAAAGATGGAAATAATTCGAGCGCAACGGCTGCATCATTTCGATTCGCAGTCGTGAAGACATGG
>NZ_NASY01000029.1:0-2704 GCF_002075365.1 Anoxybacillus sp. UARK-01
ATAGAATTTATATTATTATATTTATTGAAATTTGGCAATATTTAGATGAATTTTTCTTAGTTGAGTAAAAATTGAGGTACCATCAAGAATTTTGTGTATGTGTAATGTAAGATAGATAGGATATTTCTGAAATGGATTTGGGATAGAGGGAGCTGTTTCTTCCACGCAGGAGACTAAATTATTCAGTCTCCTGCGTGGAAAGGAAGAATCCCCTTATTTTGTTGATTTACAACATTTGGTTAACAATAACGTTCTTCAAACATTCGTTGAGGGGATTCATGAGCTTCAGCAAATCCTCGCAACTTTCGTCTTGCCCATTTCTCATTAAAGTCTTGAATGATCAAATACACGATTTTTTCAGCAATTTCTAAGCTACTCTGTTCATGGGCTTGAGACGTTTTCGAATCTCCTTGATCGTACGTTCCGTCGCATTGGTCGTGTAAATCATGCTTCGAATACTGCTTGGGTAGTCCATAAAGGTGAGGAGGACATCCAACTCATGGCCCCAAGGTTGAACTCCCTCGGATACTTGCTTGACCATTTCGACTCAAACTATTGAAACATCTGTAACGCTAACTCCTTATTCGGCGCACGATAAATGAGTTTGAGATCTTCTGCGGCTTCCAATTGATCTTTTTTCCGATACGATTTAAATATTACATGCTTTGTGAACAATAAAATGGAGTGACTATAATTATAAGGTCAAGTAGACTACAGATAATACATTTAAGGAGAATCTGCAATGACTAAAAGAGAACGTTGAACATTTACTGGTGAATTTAAGCAACGGATAGTGTAACTCTATCAAAATGGTAAGCTCAGAAAGGAGATTATTTGTGAGTATGATTTTACTTCTTCTTCCTTAGATAAGTGGCTGAAGCAGAATCAAAACTCGGGTTCTTTTAAAGAAAAAGACCATTTAACAGCAGAACAAAAGGAACTAATTGAACAGCGAAAACGAAATAAGCAACTGGAAATGGAGAACGACATTTTAAAGCAAGCTGCGCTGGTACTAGGACGAAAGTAAATGTGATCAAGAATAACAGGCACAAATATCCGATATCAGCAATGTGCAAAGTCCTACAACTACCAAGAAGTACTTATATTATGAAGCGAAAGAAAGGGCATCCAAGGATGATTTAACTTCTAAAATCATTGGGATCTCCCACGCCAGAATTATGGAACTCGTAAAATAAAAGCTGAGTTAAAGAAGCAGGGGTTAATCGTTACCCCGAATCGGAAGAATGATGAATGAGAAGGGGGTTGGTATCCTCTTATACGGTAGCCCAATTTAGACCGCATAAGATCATTGTAATGAATCGGCTATTCAAAATGAATTAAATGGAGAGTTTGATCATGACGATGAAAGGGTTGTTGTGGTAAGTGATTAACGTACGTAAGAGTTTACCGGTTGCTTAGTGAGAGACATTTGTTAATTGAGTAGAGCTGCAGGGCTTTGACGGTTCGCAAGCTTTATTCTCCTGAAAAATTGAAGGCCGAAAGGGGGTTTTATCTGTTTACATATCATGGATATGTGCTTTCGGGATTTACGCTATTATCCTTTCGATTGTCTTATGGTCGGAATCGGCGCTTATGTTATTACAAAGAAACGGAATGGGGGGAGGTAAAACCAAGTACGGAAGATTCGAATGGCAGGGTACATGTGAAGTGTAAAGGCGCTTTGTTGCCAAGAAGGGACGTTACCGTCGATTTAATGTTCAAAAGAAAACTGGGCAATTATGGCGAGGAGATTCGTTTTATGTCAAAAAGTTATCGCGAGCCGATTGGCAGCAAGGGAGTGTAGGACATATTGCATCGAAAAGGCGAGAACCGAAGGCGGTGTGAAAGACAAGCAGAAAATTTGCTTTCAGCAATAAGCTGGAATGTGGCCTCTGCGGAAGCGGCAGAACTGGTATAGCGAAATCTGGCATGAGAAGGTCTTATTTAGTGAATCATCATCATTTGTGCGGATCAGCAAGATGAATGATTCAATCAATATTCCCATCATTGAGGGTGGTGAAGATATAAACCGCCTGCTTTGTAATATTATCAGCAAAAGTGGCTAAACCCGATTACTCTGAAACGGTTATAAAAAGCCAAAAAAGGGATTCGATGTTGCTGGATTTAAATCATATAATTAACCCGTGGTGCTAGTTGAACATTAACGCTCAACTAGCCCGAGTATAACAAGTGAATAGGCCAACAAGATGCCATCTAGCGCAACTTCAAAACCTGCAATAGAGTGAGCGCGAATCTCTGTTATGCGGTACTGACCAACGAGAACAAAAAACACGGTTTCGACGACTTTGCGCTTTTGCTTGATCCACTGTTCCCATCGTTTTAATTTGCGCTTCTTCTGATTCTTCCGAGTAGGCGTCCACAGTGCCATTTGATATTCCTTGTATAGCTTTTTTGTAATACATCGCTGATAGATCCCTTATCTCCTAAGGTATAGGGGTGTGGAACTTGTGTCATCACGGTTTCGGCTACCGCTTTATCATGGCAAGGTGCTTCGGTTACCACATACCCCATAGGTAGACCTTGATTTGTCACCTGCAGATGAAATTTGAATCCATAATAACGCTGCTTTTTGGACGCACAATAGCCGATATTTGCCATGCCTTGAAACCGTTTCACACGATACACTCTAGCTGCATGACACCATTCTAGGGGGAGGCTATCGATTACGGCATAGGCATGGTGC